>NZ_JBSFNQ010000004.1:0-204475 GCF_053981115.1 Streptomyces sp. NPDC003691
GTCCCCGGGCCACCGGAGTGCTGCCTCAGGGAACCGGTCGTACCGCACGCTTCGTGCGCCGGCCCGTCCCCCGCCCGCCGGGCGTCCGGCCGTCCGCCCATCCCGCGCCGGTCCCGTGCTCCGGAGCGAGCTGCGGTGCCGCCCGCCGGGCCGGGTCCCGAGGCGCCGCCGCCTCCCGGCCCGGCTCCCGCTCCCGGCCTGCCCCGGGCCCCGGGCCCCGGCCCGTCCCCCGCCCGCCGGGCGTCCGGTCGTCCGCCCCGGCACCCGCCTCCCGTACCGCCGGTATCAGCCCGGCCCGCAGCAGCGACGACTTACCGCTGCCCGAGGCGCCGACGAGGGCGGCGAAGCGGTGCCGCCGGGTGAGGGCGAGGAGTTCGGCGACCAGGTCCTCACGGCCGAAGAAGCGGCCGCTGTCCTCGGGGCCGTAGCGGGCCAGTCCGGGGTAGGGGCCGGGACCGTCGTCCGGCCCGGGCCCGCCGTCCGCGGCGGCCTCGCGCCAGCGCAGCTCCCACTCGGCGGCCCGGCCGCCCGCCCCGCAGGCGGACACATAGGCGAGGGCGACGGCGAGGGACGGCAGCCTCTCACCGGCCGCGGCGGCGGACAGGGTGGGGGCGGTGTACGGGGAGGAGCGGGCCATATCGCGGTACGTCGGCCCGCCGGCCCGCCGCCGTAACTCCCGCAGCTCGTGCGCGAACCGCTGGACCGGCCCGGCGGCCGGGTCCAGCGGCTTCTCCCGTCGTCCCATCCGTCCGCCCCCGTCCGCCGGTCCGTTCCGCCGCCACAGCCTGCACTGCCCGGCCCCGGCCTGCGAGGGTAGTGAATTGATGGGCCCGGCGGCGGGGACTGCGCATCAACGGGCGGCGCGGCTGGACTCGTCGCATGCTCGATATCGCAGGGCCGCCACGGGCCCCCTCAGCACTCCGCCGCCCCACCGCCCCCGCGCCCCCTGCCCGCCCCACGGGCACCTGGCGGATCGCCGTACCGCCCGCCGTACTGATGCTGGCCCTCGGACTGTGGGGTCTGGAGCGCGAAGGCACGCTCTGGGCCGACGAGGCGGTGACCTACGACATGGCGTTGCGCACGGTCGCCGAGATCCTGCGCACCACCGACTCGGCGGATGCGGTCCACGGCCTCTACTACCTCCTGGTGCACGGGGTGTTCACGGTCTGGGAGCCCGGACTCGTCCCGATGCGGCTGCCGTCGGTTCTGGCCATGTGCGCGACCGCCGCCGGAGTCGCCGCGATCGGCCGGCTGCTGGCCGGGCCGCGCGCCGGACTGCTGGCGGGGCTGGTGCTGCCGGTGCTGCCGATGGTGCAGCGGTACGCCCAGGAGGGCCGGTCGTACGCCCTGGTCTGCGCCTGCGTCACCTGGGGAACCTGGCTGCTGCTGCGCCGGAGGTGGACGGCGTATGCCGCGGTGATGCTCTTCGCCTGTCTGCTGCACGAGTTCGCGGTGCTGGCCCTGGCGGCGCACGGGGTGACCCTGTGGCTGGGCGCCCGGCCGAACGCGCTGCCGGGGCCGGAGGGGCGCGCGGCCGCGGTCTTCCACGCCCTGCCGCGCGGCTGGCGGATCGCCGCGGCGGTGGTCTCGCTTGGGCTCGCGCCGCTCGCCGGAATCAGCATGGCCCAGTCCCAGCAGGTCGACTGGATAGCTTTCCCGAGCAACCCCGATCTGATCCTGATCGCCCTGGGGGCGGTGCTGGCCCGGCTGAGCCTGCGCAGCCCGGCGCTGGCCGCGGTCGCGCCGGTCGCCGTGCCGATCCTGGTGCTCCCGACGGCGCTGCTGCTGGCGGTCTCCCTGTTCGACCCCCTGTTCGTGAGTCGTTATGTCCTCTTCTATGCCGTCGGCGCGGCGCTGCTGCTGGGGGCGGTGCTCGACCGCCACTGGTCACGGGCGCTGGTCCTGGCGACGGCCGCGGCATCGGTGGTCGTGCTCGTCGGCCACGGCCCGTACGAGCGCACCCCGGCCGCCCGCTCGGACAACGTCGGCAGGGTCGCGGCGGCGATAGCGGCGGCCTCCGAACCCGGCGACGGCGTCCTCTTCACCCCGTACCGCCGCCGCTCCAACATCCTGGTCCACTCCTCGTCCGTCGACGGTCTGAGGGACGTCTCCCTGGCCGCCGGACCCCGCGCCTCGGACACCCTCTTCGGCGCCGAACTGCCCCCGGACCGGATCCGGTCGCGGATGCTCGCGATGGACCGCATCGTGGCGGTACAGGACCACCGGGGGAAGCCGGTGGACCCGTTCCCGGGGGAGGCGGTGAAGCGCGAGGTGCTGGAGTCGGAGTTCACGCTCCGGGAGGAACGGACGGTGGGCCGGGTCCGGATCGGCGTCTACGTCCGCACGGAACGGGTCCGCTGAGGGCACCGGAGCACCGGAGCACCGAAGGACCGCAGCACCGGAGCACCGAAGGACCGGCGCACCGGGAGGGCGCGGTGGGCCGGGTGGGCCGGGTCGGCGCGGCCGGCAGGGGGCCGTCCGGCTACTCCTCCAGCTCCTCCTCCAGATACCGCTGAACGGGGGTGAAGAGGCCGTACGGGACGTACTCCGGGATCTCCTTCAGGCGGACCCACGCCAGCTCCGCCAGGTCCTCGGGATCGCCCACCTGCTCCGTACCGCCGAGGACCGTACAGGCGGTGTACGACATCAGCCGCCCGGTCGCGGGATGGACGCGCTCGCCGAGGGAGCGGAGCACCGAGACGTCGAGGCCGGTCTCCTCGCGGGCCTCCCGGACCGCCGCGCCGGCGACGGACTCGCCGCTTTCGATCTCACCGGCGGGGAACTGCCACGAAAGACTGCCCTCGCTCCGGCGGCGCCTGACCATCAGGACCCGGCCCCGGTGGACGATGACCGCGGCCGCGATGCCCGGCCGGACGGCGGGCTCCTGTTGCGTCATTTCGGTTCCTCCAGGACGGAAAGAACGGGTGGGAAGATCGTATGGGCGGGAATGAAGCGGGTGATCGCTTTTACCGGCACCCATATGACGTCGACGTTCTCGATCTCATCGGAGTTCGTGGCCTCGCCCGCCAGGTATTCGCAGAGGAAGTATTCGCACAGCACACTGGTCACCGGATGCAGCCGGTCGCCGAGCCGGCGGCGGACCGCACAGTGCACTCCGGTCTCGTCCAGCGTTTCCCGTACGGTCGCGGTCTCCGGCCGGGCGCCGGGTTTGACGACCCCCGCGGGGAATTGCCAGGTGATACCACTCGCATCCGTGTCCCTCCGGCAGACCAGCAGCACCTCCTGATCGCGTATCACCACCGCGATCGCCACGCGCAGCGCCTGCGCCCCGGACGGCCCCGGCACATGGCTGCCACGTTCCCTGGAGATCAGCAGGGCAAACCGCTGGCGTACCGACAGAACGGCATTTTCGTAAACCGTGTCGAGAAGCTGCTGCATTTCGCGGCGGGGCACCACATGGGGATCGGCGTGCCAGGTGGCCACCGTCCGGACGCCAATGCCCAATTGTGCGGCGAACTGCTCATTCGTGAGCCTCAGTGCTGCCTGCAGGAGGCAGGCGTACCGGCCGTTCCAGACGTCGATCACATCCATCGCCGCCCCCTCCGCCCCCTGGGTGTTCCCGCTGCGGGAACATCGGCACTGAAGGTGCACTACGGCTGCACCGGCGCTGCATGGTGGTGCCGGAGGCGCCGGGGGAAGAATGGTGGTCACCGGGGCGGGCGGTCGTACGGGACGCCCCTCCGGCAAACCCTTCCGGAAGATCTTCCCCATCGTGAACGAGAGCGCCTGACGGCCGTTGCCGGCAGTGAGCAGTAACGGTAAAGAGTTTAAAGGAGTGCTCCTGGGCGGTGGTCCGTTCGGCGCATAGTGGCCGGAAGAGGCTCCCCTTGGTATTCATGCACTGTGGTGTTGATCGCGCTGTGCCTCTCGAACGTGTAGTAATTCGGGCGGAAGTTCGGGTGAGGTCCCGCCGGTAGCCTCGGCACCGGACGGTCCTCCGGCCGTCATCCGGAATGTGCATCACATCGAAGGGACAGCCATGGCCCAGGACCGGGAACATTCGGTCGAGCGCACACTCGTTCTGCTCAAGCCCGACGCACTCGCACGCGGACTCGCCGGACGGATCTTCGCGCGATTCGAGGATGCCGCACTGAAGGTCGTCGGCACCAAGATGGTCTGGATGGACCGGGAGTTCACCCGGCGCCACTACTTCGACCTGGAAGAACGGCTGGGAGCCGAGGTCTACCGGCTGACGGATGCCTTTATGCGCCAGGGGCCGGTGATTGCCCTGGTGCTGGAGGGATTCGACGCGATCGCCACCGTACGGAAGATCGTCGGGAGCACTTATCCCAATGAGGCGCCCGCGGGAACCATCCGCGGAGATTTCTCGCACTACAGCTCGGCCGCCAGTATCGCCTCCGGAAAAGCCGTGGCCAATCTTGTGCATGCCTCCGGCAACCGGGCGGAGGCGGAACAGGAGGTGGCGCTCTGGTTCACCGGGGCCGAGCTGCACGACTACCGGACGCTGGCGGAGACCTATACGTACTGACCGTCCCGCCCCGGCGCGCGTTCACCCGGGCCGGGCAGCCGACCGTCCGAGAGGGATCATGAGCGACCGGAGTCCCCGTCCGGCGGCCGCCGCCGGAGAGCCCGCGTCCGTGGCGTACGTGGCGTCCGTGGCATCCGTTGAGGTCACGTCGTCCGCGGAGGTCGTGGAGGCCATGGCGTCGGCCTTCCGGCACGAGCTGGCGAACGACCGCCGGGCCGCCGCCGAGACCGCGTACGCCCTCGCGGTGCTCCACCGCGACCGGGGCGACTGGACGGCGTCCCGGGTCTGGGTACGGGAGTGCCTGGACCTGCTGGACGCCTGCCCGGCCGGCACCGAGGAGCAGGTCGCCACCCGCCGGACGGCGGTCGGCGGCGTACTGCTTCCGGCCCTGCTGCACGACGGGGTGGTCCGGGCACGCTTCGGCTGTCCGGGCTGACCCCGCGCACCTCCCGTAACCCGCGAACTCCCGTAACCCGTGCACTGCGCACACAGCAGACCGCATACAGCAGAGCGCACACCGCACACCGCAACTCCGCACCCACTCATCGGCAGTCCCGCAGTCCCGCAGTCCCGCAGTCGCCCGGACGATCCGCCGGGACCGGCTCCGGCCCTTCGCACACCCTCCGGGCCGGACCGGCGGGCCGCCGTGCCCGAACACAGGAGGCGAACACCACGTGCCCGTCGAGATCGAAATGCGCGCCCGCTACAGCCCGCAGACCCATGACCGGCTCCTCGGCCGGCTGCGGTGCGACGCCGAGGACCTGGGCCCCGACGACAAGAGCATCCACTTCTACGTACTCCCCGACCAACTGCTGAAGGTCACCGAGAACACGTCCGCGGGCACCGCCAAGGTCAGCCTGAAGAACAACCGGATCGGCCGTGGCGCCGCCTTCGGGGAGACCGAGTTCGCCATCGCCCCGGCGGATGTGGCGACCGCCGTACGCCTCCTCGACGCCCTCAGCTTCGGCGGCACCCGCCACGAGGCCTTCACCCGGCGCCACAACTTCCGCCTCGACGGCGTCGAGATCGCCGTCAAGTGGAGCGAGGCATGGGGACACCACGCCGAGTTCGAGGTGCTGCTCGACGACGACGCGCCCGGCGCCGCCCGTACCGCGGCGGCAGAGCGGATCGCCGGTGTCGCGGCGGCACTGGGCGTCGTACTGATGACCGAAGAGGAACTGGCCGAGTTCACCGCCGCCTTCGAGGCCCGGGAGCAGGAGCGCAAGGAGAGCGAGCGGTGGTCCGCAGGCACCTGACAACCGACCCTTCGACCGAGGCCGGTCTGGTGGGCCTCGCCGCGCGCGGGCGGCTCCCCGCGCACCAGTACCAGGACCGGCCCACCCTCGACTGGATCACCGCGCACCGGCCACCGCTCCGCCCGGCGCCCCGGCCGGAGCTGCCGCCCGCGACCCGGGCGCTGATCCTGCGGTCCGCGCCGCCCCCGGACTGGTACGCCGAACCCCGGCTCGCCGACTCCCTCCACGGCGTACGGCACGCGATGCGCACCGCGGCCCTCGCGGGCGTCCTCGCCGCGGCGAACGGGCTGGACGCCGCCGACACCGCGGCCGCCGTGGTGGCCGCGGCGGTGCACGACTGCCGCCGCCGCCACGACCGGGACGACCCGGGGCACGGGGAACGGGCGGCGCACTGGCTGACCGACCGGGCCGGAGAGGTGTGGGCGCGCTTCGGCCTGCCGCGGCCGGCGCCGCCGCACACCGTGCTCCGGGCCGCCACCGCCGTACGGCTGCACGACGTCCCGTACGAGGCCTTCGACCCCGGTGGACCCGGTGACTTAGGTGGACCCGGTGGCGGTCGCGGCGGCGACCCCGGCGGCGAGCGCCGTACGCCTCCGGCCCCTGCCCCGGCCCCTGCTCCGCCCCCGTACAACAACGCTCCCTACCGGGCCCACCGGGCCGTCTGCGACATCGTCAAGGCGGCCGACGCCCTCGACCGCTACCGGCTGCCGAAGCTCTCCTGGTGGCCCGACGGGCGCCGGGTCAGACAGCCCGGTTTCGACGGCTTCCGCGCACTCGCCTTCGACCTGGTCACGCTCTCCGAGCGGGCCCGGCTCGCCGGGGCGGACAGCGCGGCCGCCGTCCTGTCGGCGCTGGCGGAGAAGGACATCGCCCGATCATGACCTGGACCAGCAACGGGGGCGGGCCGGGCAGCTCTGCCACGGAACCCGTCGACGCGTACCGGCCGTGGGCCGACGCCCATGTCTTCTTCGACGCCGCCGGAATCCCCTTCGCCCAGACGGCGAACGGACCGCTCGCCCGGCAGACCGCCGCCTGGGAACGGCGCCTGCACGAATCGCCCAACGGCCATCTGCTGCGGCGCAACACCCTCTTCGACACCCTGCGCGGCAGCGGAACGCTCCACCTCCTCCATGTCACCCATGCCCTGGAGCAGATCAGCCGCCAGGGCGTGCTCTACCCGTCCGGGGGCTGCCTCGTCGGCAGCGTCTACTGTGCGCCGCTGACCCGCACCGAATACGGCTTCCGGATGCACAACCTCGCCGAGTACATCCTCACCAAGGAGGCCCCGGCCGGGCTGGCCCGGCTCGGGGTCACCGACCGGACACCCACTCCGCTGATCTTCGAGATCGATGTGCCCCCGCATGCCTACCGGGGGCTCGCCGGGGTCGACTACCTCCGGCTCGGCCTGATCCACCTGGGCATCTACCGGCATCTGGAGTATCTGCTGAGCACCGCCGAGCGGCACCGGCTGCGGGATGCCGTCGTGGCCCGGGTCCGTAACTCCGCGATCTTCCTGGCAACCGCGGCGGCCGTGGCCCACCGGGGGCTGCGGATCCCCGCCGGACCGTTTCTGCGGATGCTGGCGGACGCCGTGCCCAGGCTGCCCATCCTCGGCTATCTCTACTTCGAGGCGCTGTCGGAGTATCTGATGCTCCACTCCACCTCCCGGCACACCCGGCGCCTCGCCGACCTCGGGGAGCTGAACAACCGGCTCTACAAGGAGATGCTCTTCGCCTCCTATCCGAATCTGCCCGGCAAGTTCGACCTCGCCGCCTTCCACCCCCGGCCGGAGAAGCTGCCGGGTCTGCTCCGCCCGATCGACCCCACCGTCGACCCCGGCCACGCCGCCGACTACCTCGTCGAACGGATCAGCCATCTGGTGGTGGCCCGGCTGATCGCCCCCGGCGGGATCCCTCGCGCCTGGCACCACACACGCTGGGAGTTCGACGCCCTCACACCCCGCTTCGGGCCGCTGCTGGGCCATCTGATCCACCGGGAGCTGCGCACCTTCGGCCGCTATCCGGACTTCTACTTCTACTTCGACCAGTACAAGGCGCTCCAGGCGTGGAACTACTGGAACCAGATGGACATCGTCGCGCCCTTCAACGGCACCATGCCGAAGGGCGAACTGGGCATCAACCCGGCTTATCCGAACCTCGGTTACCGCGTCTGGCGGGCCGAACGGGACGACACCGGCCATGTGCATCCGGTCGAGCAGCTGCCGCTGACCATCGCGCCCCGGCTGGTGGACATCAAGTACACCCTCATGCGCAACAACCAGTGGGCCGCCCCGGCGCCCAGCGCGGCCTGAAACCCCGCCCGCACCCTTGCCCGCAACCCCGCCTGCGTCCTTGCCCGCACCCCCGCCCGCACCCTCATCCGCACCCTCATCCGGAACTCAACGGGAGAACCCTCATGCGCTCCTTCGGCGTGCCCGCTGCCGATGTCCTCGGCGAACAGATAGCGGCCACCCTCTCCGACCCCGCCACCACCCACGGCCTCGCCCGTGCGCTCCGGGCCGCGGCCCGCGAACTCCGGGTCCACCGCCACCACCAGGACGGCCGCAGGTCCCGGCCCGACGGCCGGATCGACCAGCGGCCCGCCCGGGTCCAGATCGGCGGCGGCGGACACCGGCCGGCCGGCTTCTTCAACATCGACGCGGCCCCGCCCGCCGATCTGCTCTGGGACGTCCGCGAGGGGCTCCCGCTGCACGACGGCTCGGTGGAACTCCTCTTCTCCGAACACTTCCTGGAGCACATCGACTACCCGCGCTCCGCCAAGCGGTACGCGGCGGAGGCGCACCGGGTGCTCGCGCCGGGCGGGCGGATCGTCACCGGGGTCCCGGACGCCGCCTTCGCCCTCGGCCGCCACTACGGGCCGCTGGACCCGGTCGAGGAGACCCTGCGCCGGTGGTACGGCCGCCGGGACTGCCGCCCGCACATCAACACCCGGCTGGACCTGGTCAACCTGGTCTTCCGCGACCAGGACGACGATCCGCACTACACCCCGCACCTGTGGGCGTACGACCACGAGAAGCTCGTCCAGCTCTTCACCGAGGCGGGATTCGCGGCGGTGGAGCCGTGGGAGTTCGATGCCACGATCGCGAATCCGAAGCGGCGGTGGGGGAGCGTGTACGTGGCGGCGGTGAAGTAGCCGGGCGCGGTACGGGTGCGGGCCCGGCTACTTCACCGCCGGGCCGCCGTTCACCCCAGCGGTTCGACCTCGACGAACCGCCGCCCCCGCTCCCCGCGGTACAGCAGCGCGTCCCAGCCGCCGATCGCGTCCAGCGCCGCCGTACAGGCCCGCAGCCGGGTGCCCGACTCCTGCTGGGCGCCGCTGCCCGGCGGGCCCAGCCACTCGATGTGCGCGGTGCCGGGGCGCGGGCCCGGCGAGACGCGGTAGCCCGTGGCGGCGCGCTCGCCCGCGGGCGTCACCGCGGACGGCGGCAGGCCCGCGGCCTCCAGGGTCAGCGCCACCGCCCGCACCACCTGGCTGCGTTCCCAGGCCGCCGGTACGGCACCGCTGATCCGGCGGATCTGGAGCAGCCCGGCATACGCCGTACGCACCTCCTCGGCCCGCGCCACCTCGGCATTCGTACCGCCGCCGGTCACGGAGCCGACGACGCCGTCACCGGTCGCCGGTTCGAAGACATCACCCATCGTCCACCACCACCCGCTCACCTCTTCCTCACACGGGGCTGGCCTATCGTGGCGGGAACCCCCGGTGAAGGAGAAGCCCACGATGCCCGGTTCCGGCAGCACCCCGGTCACCCGCAGCACCCTGCGGCAGCAGATCGCGGACGCGTTGCGCGACGAGGTGCTCGCCGGACGCCTCCAGCCCGGCCAGGAATTCACCGTGAAGCAGATCGCCGACCAGTACGGGGTCTCCGCCACCCCCGTACGCGAGGCCCTCGTCGACCTGTCCGCGCAGGGGCTGCTCGAATCGGACCACCACCGGGGCTTCCGGGTCCACCGGTTCACGGTCGACGACTACCGGGACATGGTGGAGACCCGGTCGCTGGTCATCGACGGAATCGTCCAGCACGCCCGCCGCACCGGCCGCACCCGGATCAACGCGGTGACCGTCGCGCCCGTACGGCGGCGCGCGGAGGAGGCGGACCGGGCCGCCCGCAGCGGGGACCTCGACATTCTGATCGGTTACGACCTGCGGTTCTGGCGCGAGCTGGGAACGATAGTTTCCAACCGCTATATTTCCGACTTTATCCATCAATTGCGGGTCCAGATCTGGGTCTTCGCCATGCCGCATCTGCGGATCGAGCCCGATGTCCGGCGCTGGCTGTTCACGGCGTACGGGGAACTGGTCGACGCGCTGGTCTCCGGCGAGGTCGAGGCGGCGCGCGAAGTGCTCTGCGCCTACAACGACCTCTCGCTGTCGTGGGCGGCCCGGCTCGACGAAAAGCTGTCGTCATGACGGACGGCACGGCGAACGGAACGGCGAACGGTACGGCGAACAGCACGGCGGCCCGGGGCGGCACCGGCACCTCGGACACCTCCGGCGGCACGTCGGGCACCTCCGGCGGCCCGGCGGCCCGGCGCGGCACCGGTGTCCCCGCCCCCGTCCGGCAGGGCACCGGCGAAGTCGCCCTGAGCGTCGTCGTCCCGGCCTACAACGAGGCCGAGCGGCTGCTCCCCACCCTGCACGCCGTCCGCGCCCATCTCGACGCCGACCCCGTCCGCTGGGGCCACTGGGAGCTGATCGTCGTCGACGACGGCTCCACCGACTCCACCGCGGCCGTCGCCCGCGGGGCCGCCGCCGAGGACCCGCGCATCCAGGTCGTCTCCTCCCCGCGGAACCGCGGCAAGGGCGATGCCCTGCGCCGCGGCGTCCTCGCCTCGTACGGCCGCCGGGTCCTCGTCACCGACGCCGACCTGGCCACCCCCATCGAGGAACTGGACCGGCTCGACCAACAGCTCACCGCCGAGGACGCGTCCGCCGTCATCGGCTCCCGCGCGCACCCCGGCTCCCGGATCGACGTCCACCAGTGGCGCGGCCGCGAATGGCTCGGCCGCGCGGGCAATCTGCTGATACGGGCCGTCGCGGTACCCGGGCTGCGGGACACCCAGTGCGGCTTCAAGCTCTTCGACGGCGAACGGGCCCGCACGGCCTTCGCCGCCTCCGCGCTCGACGGCTGGGCCATCGACGTGGAGATCCTCCGGTACTTCCGCCGCTCGGGCTGGCCCGTGGCCGAGGCACCGGTGCGCTGGTCCCACCGGCCCGGCTCCAAAGTGCGGCCGCTGGACTACGCCCGGGTCCTCGGTGAACTGGTCAGACTGCGGACGGCCGCCATGCGCCGGGCCGACGTCCTGATCGCGCTGCTGTTCTGCCTGGTGTCCCTGGTCCTCTACAAGGACCTCTGGGCCGACCTCGACCGCGGCTATCTCGCGGACGCGGGCCAGGACCAGAACCAGTGGGAGTGGTTCTTCGCGGTCACCGCGGACAATGTGGCCAACCTCCGCAACCCGCTCTTCACCCATGCCCAGAACGCCCCCGACGGGGTCAATCTGATGGCGAACACGGTGATGCTCGGGCTCTCCGTACCGCTCGCCCCCGTCACCCTCCTCCTCGGCCCCACCGTCACCTGGGCCCTTGTCCTCACCTTCGGCCTCGCCGCCACCGCCATCGCCTGGTACTGGCTGATCGTCCGCCGGATCACCGGGCCCGCGGCCAGGTCCCGGGCCGGGACCGACGGCGGCGGCAGCGGGCCCGGCGGCGCCTCGCCGGGCGGCGCCAAGGGCCCCGGCGGCACCAGGGGCCCCGGCAGCACCAAGGGCCCCGGCAGCGGCCGGGACCCCGGTGGTGCCAAGGACCCCGGCGACGGACACCGCTGGGCCGCCGCCCTCGGCGCCGCCGTCGCCGCCTTCGCGCCGCCGATGATCTCCCACGGCAACGCCCACCCCAACTTCCTCGTCCTGTTCGTGCTCCCGCTCCTCGCCGACCGCGCGCTCCGGCTCTGCGAGGGCCACCGGGTGGTCCGCGACGGCGTCGTCCTCGGACTGCTGGCCGCGTACCAGATCTTCATGGGCGAGGAGCCGCTGCTGCTCGCCGCGATGGGCATGCTGCTCTTCGCGCTCTTCTACGCCCTGCTGGACCGCGAGACCGCCCGCCGCTGCGCCCGGCCCCTGCTGCGCGGCACCGGGATCGGGCTCCTGGTCTGTCTGCCCCTGGTGGCCGGGCCGCTGGCCTGGCAGTTCTTCGGCCCGCAGAGCTACTCGGGGGTGCTGCACGGCTCGGATACGTACAACAGCCCCCGCGCCTTCCTCGAATTCGCCGGCCGCTCCCTCTTCGGCACCGACGAACGCGCCGACCCGCTGGCGATGAACCGCACCGAGCAGAACGCCTTCTACGGCTGGCCCCTGATCGCGCTGGTCGCGGGCATCGTGGTCCAGTGGTGGCGCTCCACCCTGATCGCGGCCCTCGCCCTGACCGCCGGGACCGCGGCACTGCTCTCCCTCGGCGCGGACATCCCGGTCCCCTTCACCGACGCGACCGTGCCCGGCCCCTGGGCACCGCTCGGCAAGGCACCGCTGCTGGAGGCGGTCATCGAGTCCCGGGTGGCGATGATCTGCGCGCCGGTCCTCGGGATGATCCTCGCGGTCGCGGTCGTACGGTTCGCGGAACCCCCGCTCCGGACGGTCCGGATCCTGGGCGCGGCCGCCCTGGCCGCCGCGCTGCTGCCCATCGTGCCCACGCCCTATCCCGTACGGGAGCGGAGCGAGGTCCCCGACTTCGTCACCAGCGGCGCCTACCGCGACTATCTGGCGCCCGGCGAGTCGATGGTGATCGTGCCGCTGCCCGGCCCGGCCGGGGCCGACGCCCTGCACTGGCAGTCCACCACCGGCTTCGGCTTCCCGATCGCCGGCGGCTACTTCATGGGCCCCTGGGGGCCGGACGACCTCGGGATCTACGGTGCGGTGCCCCGCCACACCCCGAACCTCCTGAACGAGGTCCGCGGTTCCGGCGAGGTCCCCGAGATCGGGCCGCTCCAGCGCGAGCAGGCGCGCGCCGATCTGGCGGACTGGAAGGCGGGTGTGGTGGTCCTGCCGCCGCAGCAGAACGAGGAGCCGCTCCAGGCCGCCCTGGAGGCGCTGCTGGAGCGGCCGGGGAAGTGGGTCGGCGGGGTGCTGGTGTGGGATGTGGGGGACCCGGTGCGCAAGAGCTGAGCCACGTACTGAACCAAGGGCCGAACCGGACGAACGGGCGCCCCCGGCATGACCGGACCGGTGGGCGGGTACGGACGGGTGACGGACCCGGATCCGGTACCGGTCCCCGCGGCGCCGGCCGCCGGGGCCGCTCTTCGCTCCGGGCCCGGCGGCGCATAGTCTGGTGCGGCTCGGCCCGGCTCGACTCCGGTGCGGCGCGGGGTCACCGCCCGTGCGCACTCCGCCGTACCGCTGTCCGCCGTGCGTCCGCTGCCCGTGTTGCCTCTCGTCGTCCCTGTCGTGGATCGTCCCTACCGTGGAGAGCGAGCCCTTCCTTGGCCTGTGACCTGTGGCTGGTCCCCCTCGTCGACGTGCTCTGTCACAGCCCCGACAACCCCTTCGCCGAAGAGCTGGCCGCGTACGACACGGCCCTGGCGGAGGCGGGACTGCCGACCGTGCCCGTGTTCCAGTACATGCCCGGGCTCTCCGGGGACGTCGCCCCCGTCGCCGGATTCGACTACGACGCCCTGCACTTCCTGCGCCGCGCCTATCTGCTCCAGCTCTGCGGGCTCGCCGTGACACCCGTCGACGAACTCGGCGGTGACTACGAGCAGTTGCTGGAGATGTTCGAGGGAACCGCCCGGCAGTCGCATCTGGTCTGGCACTACGACCATGCGGGCGCCTATGTCCCGGTCGACTTCGCGGCCCCGCTGTCCACCGACGAACTCCTCTCCGGCGGCGGCCCGCTGGGCTCCACCCAGGGGCTGCTGCGGGAGCTGGAGTACGTCGCCCCGGCGATCGGCATCGACCCGGCGAACCCGCCGGCCCCGCCGCAGCCCCCGGAGCGCGGCACCGATCTGGAGGAGCCCGCCGGGCCGATCCCGTACGACGAGAGCCCCTTCGCCCGGGAACGCCATGTCTGGCTGGGCCTGCACGCGGCGGCCACCCGCAGCCTCGGCCAGGGCTCGATGATCGTCTTCAGCTGACCGGCCGCCGGTCGGCTCGGTCGCCGGGTCGCCGGGTCGCCGGGTCGCCGGGCTCGACCGGCTGCCGGGTTGCCGGGTTGCCGGTCCGGCGTTCACCGGGCGCCCCGCCGCTTCAGCGCGGCGGCTCCGGCGGGCGCTGGCGCGGCATGTTCGGGCGGGTGCCCGGCGGGAGCGCGGTACGGCTCGCGGCGGCGTTCGGATCCGGCCCGCGCGCCGGGCCGCCGGGGCCGGGCAGCGCGCCCGCCTGGAGCACCAGGGCGTCGAGGCCGCCGTGGAAGGAGCGCATCCAGTCGGCGGTCTCCGCCCTGACCAGCTCCTGGACGTCCTCCGAGAAACGGCGCAGTACGGCGAGGCAGCGCTCCGCCGCCTCGCTCGCGGTGCCATCGGCCGGGCCGAGGATCTCCCGTACGCTCTCCGACGCCCAGTCGAATTGCAGCGTCTGCAATCGCCGTTGCACAGCCTGCGCGGTGGCCATATTCCGCATCCACCCCGCGGTGACCCCGAAGTAGCGGTCGCTGACATGGCAGGCCGCGCCCAGAAGCAGCGCGAGATAGCCCCAGCCCGCGGCGCCCTCCAGTTGACCGGTCATGTCCAGCAGGGGGAGCGCGGCACCGGCGATGGTGCCCAGCGCCGTACCGAGCCGCAGGAGCCGCCCCGTACGCCGCTTCCAGACCCGGTCCGCCAGATACCAGTCCACGGTGCGCAGCGCGGCCGTCTCCACCCAGCGGTACAGCTCGTCGAGGCGTTCGGCGGGCTCGCCCCAGTCGCCCAGCGGGAACGGCCGTCCGGTCAGATCACCACGCGGCGGCTCGCTCCGCTCCTCCCGGGCCGGGCCCCCGGGCTGCATCTCCGGCTGGCTCACCGGGACACTCCTCTACGACGTTCTCGGCGTTCTTTGCGTGCTCGGTGTACTTGGCGTGCTGTGCGTACTTCGCGTGCTTGGCATGCTGTGCGCTCGGTGTTGCTCCGGCGAGGTGCCCGCAGGGCGCTGTCGCCGATGCGTCCGGTACGGGCCCGTACCGGAACGACATGCCCTTTCCTACCGCCGAATGGGGGTTCGTGTGGTGGAAATCCCGGTATTTCGTGTCGGCGTATCCAGCACAGAGGGGCCTTGATCGGACAGTGGGCCCGCAGCTTAGCCCCTCGGGCGGCGGGCCCGCCGCTCGGTGCGGCGGTCCGAACCGGGACCACGTAGGCTCGACGGCGTACCCGTGGAGAAGCGCGGCGTACCCGTCAGCGATGCCGAGATGCCAGGAGTGACCGTGTTCCCCGGTGGTGGCCAGCCCAATATGCAGCAGCTCCTCCAGCAGGCCCAGAAGATGCAGCAGGACCTCGCCGCGGCGCAGGAGGAGCTGGGCCGGACCGAGGTCGAGGGCCAGGCCGGCGGCGGTCTGGTCAAGGCCACCGTCACCGGCTCCGGTGAGCTGCGCGCCCTGGTGATCGACCCGAAGGCGGTCGACCCCGAGGACACCGAGACCCTCGCGGACCTGGTGGTCGCCGCGGTACAGGCCGCCAACGAGAACGCGCAGCAGCTCGCGCAGCAGAAGCTCGGCCCGCTGGCACAGGGCCTGGGCGGGATGCCGGGTCTGCCGTTCTGATCCCGTTCGCGCCCCGAGGGGCGTGCGGTGTGCCCTGAGCGGGCTCTTCTGGACGGGGCGGCTCAGCCACTACGGTGATACGGGCCGGAAGGGATCCCGGCGACCGGTCGACGACCGGGCCGGCGGGAGTGCCGCGACGGCCCGGAGCAGAGGAAAGGCAGTCCGTTGTACGAAGGCGTGGTTCAGGATCTGATCGACGAGCTGGGCAGGCTGCCCGGCGTCGGTCCCAAGAGCGCGCAGCGGATCGCCTTCCATATCCTCCAGGCCGAGCCGGCGGACGTCCGCAGGCTCGCCCATGCCCTGCTGGAAGTGAAGGACAAGGTCCGCTTCTGCGCCGTCTGCGGCAATGTCGCCCAGCAGGAGCAGTGCAACATCTGCCGCGACCCGCGCCGCGACCCCGCCGTCATCTGTGTGGTGGAGGAGTCGAAGGACGTCGTGGCGGTCGAGCGGACCCGGGAGTTCCGGGGCCGCTACCACGTGCTCGGCGGGGCGATCAGCCCCATCGAGGGCGTCGGCCCCGACGATCTGCGGATCCGGGAGCTGCTCGCGCGGCTCGCGGACGGCGCGGTCACCGAGCTGATCCTGGCCACGGACCCCAATCTGGAGGGCGAGGCCACGGCCACCTACCTGGCCCGGATGATCAAACCCATGGGTTTGAAGGTCACCCGGCTGGCCAGCGGTCTCCCTGTGGGGGGAGACTTGGAATACGCCGACGAGGTCACGTTGGGACGTGCCTTCGAGGGGAGACGACTTCTCGATGTCTGACGCCATGCTGCACGCCGTGAACCAGGACCCCGCCGACTTCGCGGTCCAGATCGCGGACTCGGTCGAATCGTTCATCGTCGCTGTGACGGAGGTCGCCAAGGGCGACGAACCGGACAGTGCCGTCCCGTTTCTGCTGCTGGAGGTCTCCCAGCTGCTGCTGACCGGCGGCCGTCTGGGGGCGCACGAGGACATCGTTCCGGACGAGCGGTACGAGCCGGACACGGGCCCCGAGCCGGACGTGGACGACCTGCGGGAACGGTTCGCCCGGATGCTCGACCCGATCGACGTGTTCTCCGAGGTCTTCGACCCGTACGAGCCCCGTAAGGCGCCCGTCGCGTTCCGTATCTCGGACAATGTCGCGGACATCGTCACCGATCTGCGGCACGGCCTCGCCCACTACCGGGCCGGGCGCACCACCGAGGCGCTCTGGTGGTGGCAGTTCTCCTACTTCTCCAACTGGGGGCCGACCGCGTCGGCGACCCTGCGGGCGCTCCAGTCCCTGGTCTCGCACGTCCGGCTGGACCAGCCGCTGGCCGAGCTGGACGGGCTCGACACCGACGAGGACCTGGCCGAGGAAGCACTGGCCGAGGAGGCCGGGCGGGTGATGGCGGCGGAGATCGCCGCACCGCTGGGGCTGCGCAGCCCCTGAACCGCCGCTCCATCGCTGCTCCGGCGCCGCTCCACCGCCGTTCCATCGCCGCTCCTCCGCCCGCCGAACCGCGCTCCGTTCCACCGCCGCCGTCCGCGGCCTCCGCTGTGAGGCCGCCCACATGGTGCGTATCCAGGGCTTCTCCGGGGCAGTAGGCCAGCCGGGCGGAGCCGTTCACCAGGCGAGCCGGGCATCTCAGCATGTGATGTGCCGGCCGTCGGACCGGGGCCGCTCGTTAAACTGGGCCGACCGCAGACCACAGGACTGCGGCGGAAAGAAACCGAGCGAGGAGCGCACGTGGGCCTTGTCGTGCAGAAGTACGGAGGCTCCTCCGTTGCCGATGCCGAAGGCATCAAGCGCGTCGCCAAGCGAATCGTGGATGCCAAGAAGAACGGCCACCAGGTGGTCGTCGTGGTCTCCGCGATGGGCGACACGACGGACGAGCTGATCGATCTCGCGGAGCAGGTGTCCCCGATCCCCGCGGGCCGCGAATTCGACATGCTGCTGACCGCGGGAGAGCGGATCTCCATGGCGCTGCTGGCCATGGCGATCAAAAACCTGGGCCACGAGGCCCAGTCCTTCACCGGCAGCCAGGCCGGCGTCATCACCGACTCGGTCCACAACAAAGCGCGCATCATCGATGTGACGCCGGGCCGGATCCGTACCGCGCTGGACGAGGGCAATATCGCCATCGTCGCCGGTTTCCAGGGTGTGTCCCAGGACAAGAAGGACATCACCACCCTCGGCCGCGGCGGCTCCGACACCACCGCCGTCGCGCTGGCCGCCGCGCTGGACGCCGAGGTCTGCGAGATCTACACGGATGTGGACGGCGTGTTCACCGCCGACCCCCGGGTCGTCCCCAAGGCCAGGAAGATCGACTGGATCTCCTTCGAGGACATGCTGGAGCTGGCCTCCTCCGGCTCCAAGGTGCTGCTCCACCGCTGTGTCGAGTACGCCCGCCGCTACAACATTCCGATCCATGTCCGCTCGTCCTTCTCCGGGCTGCGCGGCACCTGGGTGAGCAACGAACCGCAGGGAGACCAGCAGATGGAGCACGCCATCATCTCCGGAGTCGCCCATGACGTCTCCGAGGCCAAGGTCACGGTCGTCGGGGTGCCCGACAAGCCGGGCGAGGCGGCGGCCATCTTCCGGGCGATCGCGGACGCCGACATCAATCTGGACATGATCGTCCAGAATGTCTCCGCGGCCACCACCGCCCTCACCGACATCTCCTTCACGCTGCCCAAGACGGACGGCGCGCGGGCCATCGACGAGCTGGAGAAGGCCAAGGACCGGATCGGCTTCGAGTCCCTGCGCTACGACGACCAGATCGGAAAGATCTCCCTGGTCGGCGCCGGGATGAAGACCAACCCGGGCGTCACCGCCTCCTTCTTCGAGGCGCTGACCGACGCCGGGGTGAACATCGAGCTGATCTCGACCTCCGAGATCCGTATCTCGGTCGTCACCCGCGCCGACGATGTCACCGAGGCGGTGCGCGCCGTACACAGCCGCTTCGGCCTGGACAGCGACTCCGACGAGGCCGTGGTCTACGGAGGCACCGGCCGATGACCCGCAAGCCGGCGCTCGCGGTCGTCGGAGCGACCGGAGCCGTCGGCGCGGTGATGCTGGAGCTGCTCTCCCGCAACGAGGACGTCTGGGGCGCCATCCGCCTGATCGCCTCCCCGCGCTCGGCCGGCCGCAAGCTGGCCGTGCGCGGGGAGGAGTGCGAGGTCGTCCCCCTGACGGAGGAGGCGCTCGACGGGGCCGATGTGGCGCTGTTCCTGGTGCCCGCCGAGATCTCCGCGCGGTGGGCGCCGGTCGCGGCCGCCAAGGGCACGGTCGTCGTGGACGCCTCCGCCGCGTTCCGGCTCGACCCGGACGTGCCGCTGGTCGTCCCCGAGATCAACCCCCATGCCATCCGGCTCAGACCGCGGGGCATCGTCGCCGGACCCCATGACACCACCCTCGCCATGCTTCCGGCGGTGGGCGCCCTGCACGCCGAGTTCGGGCTGCGGCAACTGGTCGTCGCCTCGTACCAGGCCGTCAGCGGCGCGGGGCGGGAAGCCGTCGCCGTACTGCGGGCACAGACCGCGCTGGTCGCCGGTACCGGGCTGGGGGAGACCCCCGGGGACGTACGCCGTGCCGTGGGTTCCCCGGGCTCCCCGTCCGGCGGCTTCGGCCCCTTCCCGGCGCCCGTCGCCCTCAATGTGGTGCCCTGGACCGGCGAGCCCGCCGGGGACGGCTGGTCCTCCGAGGAGCTGGGGCTGCGGGCCGAGGTCCGCAAGGTCCTGGACCTGCCGGGGCTCCAGGTCTCGGCGACCTGTGTCCGGGTCCCCGTACTCACCACCCACTCCCTCGCGGTGCACGCGCGCTTCGAGTCGGAGGTGACGGTGGCCCGGGCCCACGAGATCCTGGCGACCTCGCCCGGAGTGGTCCTCTTCGACGATCCTGCGGCCGGGGACTTCCCGACCCCCGCGGACGTGGTCGGCACCGACCCGACATGGGTCGGCCGGGTCCGGCGGTCGCCCGACGACCCGTGCGCCCTGGAACTGTTCGTCTGCGGCGACAACCTCCGCAAGGGCGCGGCCCTGAACACCGCTCAGATCGCCGAGGCCGTAGCCCAGTCACTGACCCTCACCGGCCCGGCCAGGTGATCGGTTTCCGGCTTTTCCAGCCCTCTGACCTGTCTCAATGTGGTCTGCGCTCTATAGGATCCGTGGACACCCCGTGAGCGCGCCGCCGATCCGTACCGGTCCGGCGCGGGGGGCGAAGACGATCAGTGGTTCCCTGTGCCCCGGCTGCAACCGGCGGTCGGGCCGGGAGCGTCTTTTCTGCGGGCACCGCCGGCCGGTGCCGCGGAGAAGGGGCATGGGGGAAGAGCGAGCACGCATGGCTGCAGAGAATCCACGCCCGGAAGCGGAAGGGCGCGCGTACAACCCTCGCGGGGGGACGCGTGTCCAACAGGCGTGGCAGAGGTACTCGACTTCGCAAGGGTGGCGGCGCCCGGCGTCTCCGTACGCCCGTTCCGCAGGCCGCGCCTGCCCGGGGGCATGCCGGTGATCGCGCCCGTGCCGTCCTCCCCCTCGACGCCCCCCGGGGCGGCGACCGCCCCCGCGCTCTCCCCGGGCATTCCCACCCAGCGGGAGAACGGCGGCGCGCACTCCGCCGCCACCGCGGCCGCGGCACCCGCCGTGGCCCTCGGCACCACCGTGGACCACCTCACGGAGACCTACCGCGCGCACTACCGCTCCCTGCTGGGGCTGGCCGCGCTGCTCCTCGACGACACCGCATCCTGCGAGGACGTCGTCCAGGAGGCGTTCATCCGGGTGCACTCGGCGCGCAACCGCGTCCGGGACCCCGAGAAGACCCTCGCCTATCTGCGGCAGACCGTCGTCAATCTCTCCCGCTCGGCGCTGCGCCGCCGCATCCTCGGCCTCAAACTGCTCTCCAAGCCGATGCCGGACATGGCGAGCGCGGAGGAGGGCGCGTACGACCAGCTGGAACGGGACGCCCTGATCAAGGCGATGCGCGGCCTCCAGCGGCGGCAGCGCGAGGTCCTCGTCCTGCGGTACTTCGCCGATATGACCGAGGCCCAGGTCGCCCAGACGCTGGGCATATCCCTCGGCTCGGTGAAGGCGTACGGCTCCCGGGGCATAGCGGCCCTGCGGGTCGCCATGGGGGCCGGCAAGTGAGCGGCGGGCGGGACAAGGACACGGGAAGCGGGCGGGACGGGCTGCCGGAGCGGCAGCCGGACGCGCCGCTCGACGACCGGACTGGAAACGGAACAGTGAACAACAGGCCCGACAACGGACACGGCGCGGCCGCGCCGGAGCCCTCGGCACAACGGGACCCGCGGCCCGGCGACGGCGCCGCGACCTCCGCCTTCGGCCCCGGCACCGGACTCGGTGCGGCCTCCGGGTCCGGCGCGGGCCCTGACACGCGCTCCGGCTTCGGCACCGGCGCGGGCCGGGATTCCGGCCCCGGCGGCCCCGAGTCCGGCTCCGACTCCGGCCCTGACTTCGCGGCCGATCTGGGGCTGCTGCTCCAGCACGCCGTCGACGGCCTCCAGCCCTCCGACGGTGCGCTGGACCGGCTGCGCACGGCCGTCCCGGCCCGGCGCGCCCGGAAGCGCCAGATGCTGGTGGGCGCGGTGGCGGCGGTCGTGCTGACCGGGACCGCGGTGCCCGCCCTCCTCCATGTCGCGGGCTCGGACGGCAGCACCAGCACCAATACCGCCAACGCGGGCCACGACCGGCCCACCGGCGGCGGCGGGGACGAGTCCTCCGGCACCTCCGGCGGCCCGGACGGCGCCCTGACTCCCCGGCCGGACGACGGCAAAGGACAGGAGCCCGGGCCGGGCGACCGCCCCGGCGGCCCCTCGGCGGACACCTCGTATAGCGAAGACGCCACCGGGGACCCCGGAGCCACCGACGGCACCGGTGAGACGCCGGTCAAGTCCTCCCCGGCCTGTGAGCCGTCCCAGCTCGACGTCACATCGGCGGCGGCCGACGCACCCGACGCGGACGGCAGGGTGTACGGCGCGTTCCGGGTCGCCAACGTCTCCACGAGCGAATGCGCGGTCAAGGGCGCCGGAAAGATCACCTTCACGGTGAACGGCGCCGCCGACGAGTCCAGGATCAGCGTGGTGGAGCACACCGGCGGCGACGCGGCCCCCGGCCTCCCCGCCCCGGCGAAGGAGAACGGCCCGCTGCTGCTGAAGCCCGCCGCGGCCTACGAGGTGCGGTTCGCCTGGGTCCCGGAAGGGAGCTGTCCCACCGGCCAGCCGTCCCCCGACCCCTCCACCACCGAGGGCACCGCGAACACCGGCGGCGGCAGCGGCAACCCAGCGGGACCGCCTCCCGCGGGCACCGACACCCAGCCGAACGGCCCCGACCCGGCACCCGCCGAGGGCAGCGTCTCCGTCACCCACACCGCCGACCCGGGCGCCCCCACCGCGGAAACCACCATCCCCAACGCCTGCGCCGGCACGATCTACCGCACCGGAGCCCTCGGCGACTGAGCCGCCCCCGGGCCCACCGGCCCGGGCCCGCTTCCCGTAGACCCCACCGGTCGCCGGGGCACCCACACCCGCGCAAGCACAGAGAGCCGGGCCGGCCGGGGCGGCAAGCGGGGGTACCCGCGCCCGCCCGGCTGCGTTCGGGCACGGGCCGGGCCCCGCGCCCGAACGCCAGGAGAGACACCCCGCCCACTGATCCGGCCCGACCCACAAGCCCCCTCCGGAGAACGGACGACCTCATGGGCGGCCCCGACAACACCACCGGCCCCGACGGCACGAACGGTCCGGCCCGCACGAACGACTCCGGCGGCACCACCGGCTCCGGTGAGAACCCCGGGCCCCGCAGCGCGGGCGGCTCCGGCGGCCCGGGCGACAACAGCGGTGCGCCCGGCGGTGCGCCCGGCGGCGCGGCCGCCCCGGACCGTACCGGCGGCCCGGGCGACGCGAACCGCCCGGACGACGGCACGGAGGCCCTCCTCCGCTATCTCGCTACCCGCCGCGACCACGGCGACAAGGTCGGTTTCACGCTCCACGACGGCCGCGAGTTCCTCGGCTGGGTCGCCGAACTCCACCCGGACCCCGCCCCGGATCCGGACGAGGAGCCCGACGAGGAGCCGGATCCGGACCGGCCGGAGCGTCCGGAGTCCCTGACCGGCCCCTGCGCTCTGCTCTCCTGGGCGCCCGGCCCGATATACGCCCAGGCATCGGCCGACGGCTCCTGGAACCCGGATGACGAATGGATCCCGCTGAGCGCGGTCGTCCCCGGCTCCCCGTCCCACTACGGCCGCGACCTCCGGGCCTGGATCCCCTACCCCGGCTGATCGCCGGACGGTCAGACCGAGGCCCGCCCGGTCGTGCTCCCCGCGTCCTCCGACGGCACGGTCGTCATCGCGCCCCTGGCGTCCGTACTTGCGGAACCCGAAGCCTCATCGGTACCGGACTCCGGCTCTGAATCCCGCCCCGACTTCGACTCGAGGCCCGACTCCGACTCCGGGTCCGGCTCCGGGCCCGATCCCGCACCGGCCGCCGCCTCCGCGGCCAGTGCCCGCTCCAGCTCCGCGTCCTTCAGCATCTCCACCTCGCGCCGGAACAGCCGGACCCACATGAAGAGGATGAACGCGACCCCGGCGAACCACTCGCCCGAGTAGCCCAGGTTCTGGAAGGCCTTCAGGTCCAGCCCGGTGCCCTCCGGCAGGGTCGGTGGTACGGCCGACAGGCCCGCGTCCGCCTTGGTGAGGGTGACCCAGCCGTCGTAGACATCGTCCGGGACCACATTGACCAGCGATGCCGCGCTGATCATCGCCAGCTGGCCCTTGGGCAGACCACCCGCCGTGTGCACCCCGTCCTTGCCGACGGTCTCGGACGCCTGGAGCGCGCCCGACACCGAGACCCGGCCCGCCGGCGCGGCGGGCGCCGCGGCGCCCTCGGCCAGCCAGCCCCGGACCACCGGGAGGGACTTGCCCCCGTCGGTCTTCAGCAGCGTCAGCACATAGGAACCGGTCCGGCCGTCCAGCTCCCGCCCCGGGACGAGGAACTGTTCGCCGTACCGCCCGCCCGCCGTCGCCGTCCGTCCGGACGTCTCCTTGTCGACGGGCAGCAGCTCGTCCAGCGGCGTCGGCTTCAGCTCCTCCGCCGTGGGCGCCCGCTCCGCCTCCTTCTGGGCCTCGGCCCGGTCCTCGAACCGGCCGAGCTGCCAGGTCCCCATGAAGATGCACAGCGGGATCGCCAGCGCTACGAAGACATTGATGCCCCACCAGCGGGGCGTCAGCAGGAACCTGTACACCCCTCCACGGTACGGAACCCCCTCCGGCTACTCCTGCGCGCCCCCCTCTCCGGCCGGGGTGTCCCCGTCCGCGGCGCTGCCGCCCGCACCGCCGTTCGTACCGCCGCCCGGGCCCGGCAGATGCGCCGCCGCGAAGGCGATCTCCATGGCCACCTGCTTGATCCGCTCCTCGACCACCAGCGAGCCGTGGCCCGCGTCGTACCGGTAGACCTCGTGGACCGCGCCGCGGGCGGCCAGCCGGTCGACGTAGTTCTCCACCTGGCGGATGGGGCAGCGGGGATCGTTGACGCCCGCCGAGATATAGACCGGCGCCCGGACCTCGTCCACATAGGTCAGCGGCGACGAGGCCGCGAACCGCTCCGGCACCTCCTCCGGCGTCCCGCCCAGCAGGGTGCGGTCCATCGCCTTCAGCGCCTCGATCTCGTCGTGGTAGGCCGTGACGTAGTCCGCCACGGGCACCGCGGCCAGCCCCAGCGCCCATATCCCCGGCTGTGTCCCCAGCCCGAGAAGGGTGAGATAGCCGCCCCAGGAGCCGCCCGCCAGGATCAGCCGCCCCGGGTCGGCCAGCCCGGACGACACCGCCCACTCGCGGACCGCCGCGATGTCCTCCAGCTCGATCAGTCCGACCCGGTGCTTGAGCGCGTCCGTCCACGCCCGCCCGTAGCCCGTCGAACCCCGGTAGTTCACCCGGACCACCGCATAGCCCTGGTCCACCCAGGCCGCCGGACCCGCCGCGAAGGAGTCGCTGTCATGCCACGTCGGGCCGCCGTGGATCTCGAAGACCGTCGGCAGCGGGCCGCTCGCCCCGGCGGGCCGCTGCACCAGCGCATGCACCGGGCCGCCCGGCCCCTCCACCCACACGTCCTCCACCGGCACCGACTCCGGCGCCTTCGGACCGGGCGGGTCCAGCACGATCCCGCCCGCGGTGGACCGCACCTGCGGCGGCAGCGCGGCCGAGGACCAGAGGTACTCGACCTCGCCACCGGGGCGGACCGTCGCCCCGGAGACCGAGCCGGGCGGACTGTCGATCCTGGTCAGCCCGCCCGACGCCAGGTCGTACCGCCACAGCTCCCCGCGCGCCTTGAAGCTGTGCGCGATCAGCAGCCCGGAGCCGTCGGGATACCACTCGGCGTTCACATCGCCCGGCAGGTCGATCGCCAGCGCGGTCTCCTCGCCGGAGGCGACGTCCCAGATCATCGGCTCCCAGCGGCCCCGGCGCTGATGCCCCACGAGCAGCCGGGTGTCACCGTCGACCGGCGCGAAGCCGAGCACCTCCAGACCCAGCTCCTCCGTGCCGCCCCTGGTGTCGTCCAGTTCGGCGACCGTGCTTCCGTCGAGGCCCACCACCCGCAGCGCCGAGTGCATCGCGTCACCGTGCTCGGTGTGCTCGATGGCGATCAGCGTCCCGTCGTGGGAGAGATCGCCCACTCCGGCCGACTCGCGGTGCCGGTAGATCTCCACCGGCGGGCTGCACGCCGCCGCGTTCCGTACGACATGGATGGTCGTGCCGTCCTCGTCGGTGGACCGCCCGATCACCGCGACACCGGTCCGCCCGATCGCCAGCCCCGCCGGATAGGAGGGGTCCAGACCCGGGGCGGCCGGTTCGTCGGGGCCGCCGCCGAAGGGCTGCCGCAGCCATATGCCGAACTCGTCCCCGTCCTTGTCCGAGAACCACCAGATCCACTTGCCGTCCGGGGAGAGCGTCCCGTCGGTCGTACCGTTCGGCCGGTCCGTGACCTGCCGCTGCCCGCCGGTCGCCCGGTCCCACGCGTACAGCTCGTACGTCCCCGTGGCATTGGAGACGAACAGCGAACGGTCCGGTGCGTCCCGGGCCCAGTCGGGGAGCGAGACGCGCGGTGCCCGGAAGCGCTGCTCCCAGAGCGGGGCCTGCGGCGCGCCCTCCGGGACGGCCTGCGCCGGGTTCAACTCGGTGTTCTCAGTCATGACCCCATTCTGCGCCGGACGCCCGACAAATCGTTCGCACTGTCCTCAGCCTGTGGATAACGTCGGGCTCATGTCTGCATCCACGGTTCCCGAAGGCTGGCGAGAGGCCAATCGCGCCAACTGGGACGAGCGTGTTCCCATTCATATGACCGGCGAGTTCTACGAGGTCGAGGCATTCCGCGCGGGCAAGGATCCGCTGCGCGATTTCGAGGTCTCGGAGGTCGGGGACGTCACCGGCCGCAGTCTGCTCCACCTCCAGTGCCACTTCGGCCTCGACACCCTGGGCTGGGCCCGCCACGGCGCCTCGCGCGTCGTCGGGCTGGACTTCTCCGAACCGGCCGTCGCGAACGCCCGTGCCCTCGCCGCGGAGGCCGGCTGGGGCCCGGAGCGTGCCGCGTTCGTGGCCGCGGACGTGTACGACGCCGTCGAAGCCGTGCCCCCGGGGCCGTACGACATCGTCTACACGGGCTTGGGCGCCCTCAGCTGGCTGCCGGACATCCGGCGCTGGGCCGAGATCGCGGCGTCCTTCGTGGCGCCCGGCGGCTTCCTCTATCTCGCCGAGTTCCATCCGATCACCGATGTGCTCGACGACGAGACCGGATCGCGGGTCGTCCACGACTACTTCACGCGCGAGCCCTGGGTGGAGGAGGTGGCGGGGACCTACGCGGACCCGTCCGCCGAGACCGTCCACAACCGCACGGTCGAGTGGCAGCATCCGATCGGCGACGTCGTCTCGGCGCTCTGCGCCACCGGGCTGCGGCTGGAGTTCCTTCATGAACACGACGTATCGGTGTTCGAGCGCTTCGAGAACCTGGAGAAGCGGGACGGCTACCTCCGCTTCCCGGCCGGGCAGCCGCGCGTTCCGCTGATGTACTCCCTGAAGGCGAGCAGGCCGGCGGCTTCCTGACCCGGCGGGCGCCGGACCGCGCCTGCCGCCTGCCGCCGCCCGGCCGGGCGGCGGCAGGCCGTCCCCAGAGGCGGCGTCACGGCTGCTGCGGGCCGTCCGCCCGGTTCAGCGGGCGCCGCCCTCCGCCCCGGCCGGCGGCAGCCGTACCACCGCCACCCCGCTGTCGAGATCCACGGTGGAACGATTCGGCGGGGCACCGTCCTCGTCGTCGTCCTTCATCAGCAGCGAGCTCTGCCGCTCCTTCAGCTCGGTCGCCTTCCCGGGGGAGAAGGAGGCGTGCAGTTGCTCGAAGCCGGTCGCCGACACCCGCCCGGTCCGCTTCCCGCGCCCCGTCGCCCGCATCAGATAGTCGGCGAAGGCTATGACCGTCAGCAGGATCACCAGCCCCGGAAGCGTCATGAAGATGATGAACTGCATGGTTCAGACTCCGCTCCGGCCGGTTGATCCGAGTACGGCGACGGCCGCCGCATAGCCGTCCCCGGCGGGCAGATCGGCCAGCGCACAGGGAGTGGCGGCCCCCAGAGGCCGCTGCTGCGGGACCTGTCCCGCACCCACATGGATGCCGCTCACCCCTTCGCCGAGCCCGGCGCCCGTTGCCTTGAGGACGGACTCCTTCCGGGTCCAGCAGCGGGCGAAAGCGAGCGGCCGGTCCGCCGGATGCAGAGCTTCCAGTTCCGTCTGCTCCTGCGGGTGGAGCTGTCTGCTGACCTCGGCGACGGTCCGCTCCTCCGGCACGATCTCGACGTCCACCCCGATCGGGGCGCCCGCGAGTGCGATCAGCACCCTGCCGTCCGAGGTGCGGCTGGTGTGCGAGAGGGAGAAGTGCACCGGGTCACCGGGAACGGCGGGCCGGCCGTGCGGGCCTTCGCACCGGGCGCAGGGGCGGCGTTCCATAGTGACGGCCGCGGGGGCGATGCCCAGATGCGCGCCCAGCAGTCTGCGCAGGGCCACATGCGCCACGGCGTAGGCATGGCGGTCCTTGGGCCGGAAGAAGGCGTCCAGTCTGGACGTTTCCTCGGCGTCGAGGAGATGGCGGTGGGCGAGGGCGTCCTCGGCCAGCTCGGCCACGCGGCCGTACCAGACCAGGTCGACGCCCGGAGGTGGTGCGAGGTGCTCGGCGGTCGTGGCCATGGATACCTCGTCCTCTTCGGTTCTTCGGTTGTACGGCCCGGAGTTACGGCCCGGGCCGGAGCGGCCCGCGCGCCCGGACGGGGCGGCGGGATCCGTGCCGTACGGCCGCGCGGAGACGGCCCCTGCCCCTGCCCCTGGTCCGGTCCGGCTCCGCTGCCGGACCACCAGTGGATCACCCGTCCCGGGGACCGGCAAGGGCCCGCCGCCCAACGGCGGCGGACCCTTTGCGCGGCGCACTCCCATACCCGTCCGGCACCGCCCGAAAGGACGGTGCCGGACGCGGCAGCTACCGCTTTCCGCGCGGCGCGCGAGGCGCGTTGTGCGCTGTCTGCAATACCTGCGATCAGATGTTGACGCCGAAGTCCTGGGCGATACCGCGCAGACCGGAGGCGTAACCCTGGCCCACCGCACGGAACTTCCACTCCGCGCCGTGGCGGTACAGCTCGCCGAAGACCATGGCGGTCTCGGTCGAGGCGTCCTCGCTCAGGTCGTAGCGGGCCAGCTCGGCGCCGCCGGCCTGGTTGATGACACGGATGAACGCGTTGCGGACCTGGCCGAAGGACTGGCCGCGGCTCTCGCCCTCGTGGATCGAGACGGGGAAGACGATCTTCTCGGCGTTGGCCGGAACGGCGGCCAGGTCGACCTTGATCTGCTCGTCGTCGCCCTCGCCCTCACCGGTGAGGTTGTCACCGGTGTGCTCGACGGCGCCCTCGGGGCTCTTGAGGTTGTTGAAGAAGACGAAGTGGTGGTCGGAGAGGACCTTGCCGCCGCCGTCGATCAGCAGCGCGCTCGCGTCGAGGTCGAAGTCCGTCCCGGTGGTGGTACGCACGTCCCAGCCGAGGCCGACGACAACCGCGGAAAGGCCGGGGGCCTCCTTGGTCAGCGAGACATTGCCGCCCTTGGAAAGGCTGACACCCATGGAAATCCCTGCGCAATCCGGCGCGGGCCGCGCCTTCCTTGACGTTTCCTTTGCCCAATATGCCCAACGAGCCGCCCCGGGGTCGGGTTCCCGGATACGGCAAAGAGTTGCCGGGTTACTCCTTACGGCCCTGTGTCCGCCGCACGGCCCGCCCGCGGTCACCCGCCGGCCGTCCCCGGCTCCGCCGCCGCCCCCGCCTTCTTCTCTCCGTGCCGGCCCAGGCTCTCCATCACATGCGCCGTAACGAAACCGACCACCGAGCAGACCGCGACCAGCGGCATCTGGTTCGCCGCGTCCGGCCCGAGCAGCAGCGCGGCCAGTACGGCGCTGGTCACGGGCAGCCGGGTGACCACCGCCGTCGCGGTGACCATCCCGAGCGCCAGCCCCGCGGTCACCCCGAGCCCCGGCAGCCCCGAACACGCCACCCCCATCGCGGCCCCGAGCAGTACCGCCGGGAAGATCGGGCCGCCGCGCAGCGACCCGAGCGCGATGCCCCAGGCCAGCCCCTTGCAGAGCACGAGCACCAGAAGCGCCGCGACCGGCCAGGCGTCGGGATCCGCGGCGAGCACCCCGAGCGTGGCCTGCCCCGAGAGCGCGGCCTCCTCCGGGGACCGGCCGGTGATCAGGGCGTACGCGGCGATGAGCACCCCCACGGCCACGGCGCAGACCACCGTCCGCGGCCCGGTGCGGGCCCGGGTCCACCGGGCCGTCAGGGAACCGATCCGGTGGGCGTACAGCACGATCACGGCGATCAGTACGGCGACGGGCACGCCCCACAGGAAGTCACCGGCGTCCGGGGTGGTGTCCGGCGGTACGGAGGGCAGCGAGAGCGCGCCCGTGGAGAAGCCCGTCCACCGGCCGAAGCCGGTGAAGACCAGCGCGCCCACCCCGCTCGCCAGCAGACAGGGCAGCAGCAGGACGAAGAGCTGCGTACCGGCAAGCCCCGCCGCCTCCACGATCATCACCACCGCGACCAGCGGTCCGCCGAAGATGGTGGAGATGGCCGTGGTCGATCCGCTCATGGCCAGCACCAGCCCGGCCTTCGGATGGGCGGACTGCTTCACGGCCCTCAGCGCGAGGAGCGCGAGACCGCTGCCGAGCGCCATCAGCGGGGCCTCGGGCCCGAGCACCACGCCCAGGGGAAGCGTCGCCAGTGCCGCGATCACGACGCCCGGCAGCGCTTTCGGCCCGAGCGGCGGCCCGCCCAGCCCGTCCACCGGATGGTGGCCGCCCCCGCCGGGGAAACGGGTGACGACCGGGACCAGGATCAGCCCCGCCAGCAGCAGCGCGGGCAGCGGCCACCACCAGGGCGCCTCGGCATAGCCGACGGCTTCGGGGAGGTCGGTCCAGACGGCGTGCTGGAGCTGGTGCTGCAGGCTGACGAAGAGGAAGGCGAGAAAAGCGATCGGGGCGCCGATGACCGCCGAGAACAGCAGCAGGGCGAGATAGCCGCGGCTGCTGAGGATGGTGCGCAGCGGAAGCGCGCTGGCCGTCCCGGGCCCGCTGGGCGCGGCCCCCGCTCCGCCCTCCGCCCCCTTCCCGCCCCCGTTCCCCGGTCCGGGCCCGTCCCCGCTCGCCGGTCCCTTCCCGTCGCCCGTTGCCGGCGCGCCCCCGGACCCGGAACGGGAGCCGCCGCTCCCGCCCGGTGCCGCGGTTCCGTCGTCCGTACGCATGCCCCCACTCAAAGCCCCGCCGATGTGCTCGGCGCGGGGACGGGCCCGTACGGGTGAGCCCGTGCCCGTACGGCTCAGTGCGGCTCGCCGGGGCGGCGCGCTGCCGGTTCGCTGGCTGCACCGGCTCCGTCACGGCCGGACGCGGACCCCGCCGAGGGGCCGGTGGACGGCGGCGAAGAGCGACCGCGGCGGAGGTGGCACAGATGGCACAGGAACCACCGGGCGCCCCGGAACCGCCCCAGGAGCCCCGCCAGGGGCCGCACGGTGCCGAACCCGACGAGCTGCACCGCCTGCGGGAGCGTGTCGCGGCCCTGGAGAGCGCACAGCGGACGCCCGGCGACCCCGGGCACCACCGGGCCCGTGCCTTCTTCTCCGTCCTGCTGATCGTGGTCGCCTGTGTGCTCGCCCCGCTGAGCGTGGTCGCCGCCTGGGCCGCCCAGGAAGTCGGGAACACGGACCGCTATGTGGCCACCGTCGCCCCGATCGCCGCCGACTCCGACGTCCAGAACGCGGTGGCCAACCGGGTGACCGACGCCGTGATGGAGCACATCGACCTCAACAGCCTGCTGGAGGGCGTCGCTCCGGCCGACCGGCCGAGGCTGACGGCCGCGCTCGGCAAACTGAGCGCCCCGCTGGAGAACGCGCTCAAGAGCTTCGTCCACGACAAAGCGAAGCAGGTCGTCGCCTCCGACCGCTTCCAGACCTTCTGGGTGAACGCGAACCGGAAAATCCACAGCTCTGTGGACAAAGCCCTGACCGGCAGCGGCGGGGGAGCGGTCAAGCTCACCGACGACGCCGTACAGATCGACCTCGCCCCGGTGATCGACCAGGTCAAGGAACGACTGGTGGCCGACGGCCTGACCGTCGCCGGCAAGATCCCCGAGGTCCACACCCAGTTCACCATCGTCAAATCCGATGACATCGGAAAGCTCAAGACCGGATTCAGACTCCTCCAGCTGGCCGGGTTCTGGCTGCCGGTCCTGGCACTGCTGCTGGCCGCCGCCGGAGTGCTGCTGGCCGTACGCCGCCGCCGGGCCCTGGTCGCCGCCGCGCTCGGCGTCGCGTTCGCCACTCTGATCCTCGGCCTCGGCCTGACCGTGTTCCGGGCGGTCTATCTGGACGCGCTGCCGCCGTCGGCCTCCCAGCCGGCCGCCGGGGCCGTGTACGACGCGCTGATCAGGCTGATGCGGACGACCATCCGGATGGTCGTCGTCCTCGGGATCGTGATCGCCCTCGCCGCCTGGCTCACCGGACCGGGCCGCCGGGCCGGTCTCGTACGGCAGCTCTGGCACTCCGGTATCCGCTCCGTCCGGTCCACCGCCGACCACCACGGAATGCGCACCGGCCCCGTCGGCCCCTGGATCCACCGCTACCGCCGCTGGATCGTCTGGGCGCTGGTCGCGGTCGCGCTCCTGGTCTATCTGCTGTGGAGTTATCCCACGGCGTGGGTCGTCGTCGGTATCGCCCTGGCTCTGCTGCTCGCCTTCGCGATCGTCGACTTCCTCGACGAGCCCGACACCTCCGGCGGCCCCGGCGCCGCCGATGGGAACGACGGCCCCGACCTGCCAGGATCCGGTACCCCGCCCCCGAAAATCACCCGAACGGGTGCATCCGAATAGCGGTACGAGAGGTCCGGTCCGACGCTCGAATCCGGAACCCCGTATGCGTCAGGCGTACGGGACGACGAAGGAGAGTCCCATGACCCAGGCATCACAGCCGACCGGGACCCCGCCGCACAGGTCCGGGGCCCACGGCACCGGCCCGGGCTCCTCGGGCAACAGCTCATGGGCGGTCGGCGGGGTCGTCTTCGCCGGGGTCCTGATGCTGTGCAACGGTGTCCTCGCGATCCTCCAGGGCATCGCGGCGGTCAACAAGGACGTGGTCTACGGAACGGTCGGCGACTACGTCTACCGGATCAACCTCAGCGGCTGGGGCTGGATCCATCTGATCATCGGCATCCTCCTGGTGATCACCGGTTACGGGGTGCTCAAGAACATGGAGTGGGCGCGCTGGCTCGGCATCTTCCTGGCCTCGATCAGCCTGATCGCCCAGTTCCTCTTCCTCCCCTATCTGCCGGTCTGGGCCCTGATCATGATCGCGATCGACGTGTTCATCATCTGGGCACTGGCGGTGTACCACCCGGAGAACCGGAAGGATCCGCTCCTCTGACGGCACCGGATACCGCGGCACCGGATACCGCGGCGGCGGGCACCGAACCCCCGCCGCGGTTTCCCGCGTTGTGCACGGCGTCGGCGCGGTTCCGCCGCCGCGCATCGTGCTGACCGGGGCCGCGGTGCCGCTGCGGTTCACCGCCTCGCCCCGCCCCGCACCCGTCTCCGCGGAACCCCGCCCGCCACCACAGTCCTCCCTCAGCAGCATCTCCGCTTCTCCGCTGCTCCGGCTCACCGGGGCACGTCTGCGCTGAGGACATGCGGATCGGAGAGCGTGTACTGCGCGGAACTGGCGATATGCACCGTGCCGCCGTCCCGGGCCAGGGCCGTCGGATTGCGCAGCCCGTCCTCCTCGTCCAGCACCACCACCTCCTGTCCTGCTCCCTCCCGTACCAGCAGCAACCGGCTGTCGGTCACTCCGGCGACCAGAAAACTGTCGCCGTCCCCGGTGAACTCCAGGTCGTCGATCTCCCCCAGCCCGTCGGCCACCGTTTCCGGCGACCCCGCGGAGGGTGCCGACCTCGCCCCCGTCACCGGAAACCGCAGCACGGTCCCCCGGTCGTGGTTGGTCACCCACACCGCCCCCGCACGGACCCTGATCCCATTGGCCCCCGCGAACCCCTCGGGATGCCGCGCCAGAACCGGATCCGCACTCCACACCACCGCCGAGCCTCCGCCCACCGGCGCCCGCCACACCCGCCCGGCGAAGGAGTCGGTGATGTACAGCTGCCCGGCAGCGGCATCCAGCGCCAGCCCGTTCGGCAGCCCTCCCGCGGGTAGTGCCACAACCCGCCGCGGAACACCACCGCCCGCCGCCAGCCGCCAGACACCGGTGAGTTCGTCAGTCCCAGTGGCATAGGTGACATAGAGCGTCCCGTCCCCGGCCCGGACGATGCCGCCCGGATACGGCTCCCCGACCGCGGGCGTCTCCGCCTGCGGCGGCGGAGCGGGCAGCGTGCCCAGGACCCGCATCCCACCCGACGGACCGATCCGCACGATCTGCCGCGTCGGCGCAAAGGTGACCACCACGGAACCGCCCGGCTCGACGGCGATGCCCTCCGGCTGCTGCCCGGAGTCGACGCTCAGCCGCACCAGTACCCGACTTCGCGCCGCTGCCCTCTCCGTGACCCCCTTCCCATCGGCCTGCCCCGACAACTCACCAGCATCCCCCGAGGGCACCGGGGCCACCCGGATCGCCCCCTCGTAAACCCCGGACACTCCTTTCTCCTGACCGCCGGGCACCGCCCCCGCCTGGGTCACATACAGAACGGTCAGCACAGCGCAGACGACGGCACCGGGGAGCCTGCGCGAAGGCGACTTCGTCAACGGGGACTTGGACTGGGTCACATGGGTCTCCTGAGCGGGAGCGCGTCCACGGCACACCCCCGGGGAAGGAGCACACCGGACCGGCCGGAGGCGTCACCCTACGAGCTGAGGCTGTGCGGAGCGCCCCAACCGGCCGAAGAAACCCAGGATTTCTGAGCACGCCGCTTCAGCAATCGGCCCTCCCCGCCCTGCTTCCCTCCTCTCTCGCCCGGAATCAACTGTGCGGGCCAGGAGGGTGGACCCGCATCGGAGCACGGGCCGATCTTCTCCTCCACCTCACCCCTGAGACCGACCTGCAACACCCGACCCAGGTGTGACGAAGCCGGCGGTACCGCGTTCCTAACCTCTCGCCCCGACACCAAGATCATCTGCACCGCGATCACCCAGGGGATCCGAGCCATGCCCATACGCGGCCCGAAAGCCACCAGAACCACCAGAACCACCAGAACCACCAAGACCGCGAGCACTACCAGGCCCGCCGAGCCACTCCGTACACCCCGGCCCCGTACGCCCCCGCTCCACCCCACCCTCGCCGCCGCCGTATCGAGCCCCGCGCCCTGGCTGCTCTGCGCGGCCTTCACCGCCCTGTTCGCCCTGGCCACCGAACTCCCGGCGCACCGCGCCTGGGCCACCACAGCGACGGCGGGCTATCTGATCGCCGCGGCCGCCGCCCCGTACCACCGCAGACGTCCCCGGCGCCCCCTCCGTACCCCCGCCCCCATCCCCACCCTCACTCCCTTCCCCGTCCCCCTCCACCTCCTCATCGCCGCCGCCCTCACCGCCCTTCTCCCCCTCGCCCTCCTCACCGCCACCGGCGACGCCCAGCTCGAAGTGCAGGTGGTCGCCGAGTCCGCGTCCCGGCTGCTCGAAACCGGCACCCCCTACCACCCGTCTCCCGAGAAGGCGGCCGACTACAACCCGTACCTCCCCGGCACCGCCCTCTTCGGTCTCCCGTCCGCCCTGACCGGCGGCGGAGCCCTCACGGACCCCCGGTGGTGGCTCGGCCTCTGCTTCGCCGTGACGACCGCGGCCGCCCTCCGCCGCACCGCGGCCACTCGTGCCGCCCCGCTGCTCCTCGTCCTCCTCGCCCTCCCGCCGGTCGCGATGTCCCTCGCGGTCAGCGGTATCGACCTCCCCCTCATCGGCCTGATGTGCCTCGGCACGGTCCTCGCCGCCCAGGGGCGCGCCGGCGCCGCGGGCCTGGCGCTCGGCCTGGCCTCCGCCATGAAATGGACCGCCTGGCCCGCGCTCGCCGTCGCCTGCGCGGCCCTGGCCGCAACCACCGGCCGCCGCGCCGCTACCCGCTGCGTCCTGCTCGCCGCGGCCGTCGTCGCCGTCATCGTCGGCCCGGTCGCCCTCCGCGACCCCGGGGCGTTCGCCCAGCACGTCATCGCCTTCCCCCTGGGCCTCGCCGACACCCCCTCCCCGGCCGCCAGTCCCCTCCCCGGCCGGCTCATCGCCACCACCCTGCCCGGCGGTACCGGCCGTCCGGTGGCCCTGACCCTGCTCTGCGCGGCGGCGCTGCTGATGGCGGTCTCCCTGGTGGTACGCCCGCCCGTTTCCGTACGGTCGGCCGCGAACCGCACCGCCCTCGGCCTGCTCCTCGCCCTCACCCTGGCCCCCGCCACCCGGTACGGGTACCTCCTCTACCCCCTCGTCCTCCACTTCCTCGCCCGTACCGTACGAGTCGACCCCTCGTCCCACCCCCCGAAAAAGGAAGCCCCGTGAACGCCCCGACCCCGTCCGGCGAAACCGTCCACCTCTTCTCCTACGGCACCCTGCAATTCCCCCAGGTGCAGCTCTCCCAGTTCGGCCGTCTCCTCAACGGCACCCCCGATGCCCTCCCGGGCCACCGCGTGACGACCATCCCGATCACCGACCCCCTCGTCATCGAGGCCAGCGGCACCGACCGGCATCCCCTGGTCGTCCCGTCCCCGGACCCCGAGGACGCCGTCCCGGGCCAGGTCTTTGCGATCACCGCCGCCGAGCTGGCCATGGCCGATTCCTACGAGGTCGAGGACTACGCCCGCGTCGCCGTCACCCTCCGGTCCGGCATCCGCGCCTGGGCCTATCTGGAGCGCGGCGCGGACGGCGGGAAGGCGGCAGGTAATCCGTAGATCCGAACGACCGCCGTCGGTTAGGTTCGCCCCATGGCGGATGACGAACCCACGCGCGCGGCGCGCCTGCTGAGCGCCCAGGCGAAGGCGGCCCGGCTCTTCGAGACCATCGAGGAGCAGGGGCTGGTCGCCCCGGGCCGCACCGAGCAGGCCGTCAGCGACGACGTACGGGATCTGGCGAACGAACTTTTCGGCACCACCCGCCACTGGCACAAGCGCATCGTCCGTTCGGGCCCCAACACCCTGATGCCGTACCGCGAGAACCCGCCGAACCGGACCATCGGCACGGACGACATCGTCTTCGCCGACTTCGGCCCGATCTTCGAGGAGTACGAGGCGGACTTCGGCCGCACCTTCGTCCTCGGCGACGACCCGGTCAAGCACCGCCTGAACGACTCCCTCCCGAGCGTCTTCGCCACGGCCAAGAACCACTTCGCCCGCCACCCCGGCATCACCGGAAGCGAGCTGTACGCCGAGGTGGCACGCCTGGCCGACGAGTCCGGCTGGACCCTCGGCGGCTGGCACGCGGGCCATCTGGTGGGCGAGTTCCCGCACGAAAAGATCGACGGCGCGGACGTGGAGTCCTATATCGCCCCCGCCAACACCACCCCTCTCCGCCGCACGGACAAGACCGGCCGCACCTGCCACTGGATCCTGGAGATCCACCTGATCCACGGGCCGGGCGGCTTCGGCGGCTTCCACGAGGAACTCCTCACCCTCGGCTGACCCCAATCAACCGGCCCCGGTGACCCTTGGATCACTGGCCAATTGGAAGATTGAACGCTCGTCCAAGAGATTCATGCGTGGTCATAGGTATCCACGGACGGTGTCGCGGCGAACAGACGGGTGCTCAGCTCGTCGACCGAACCTCCGCAAGGATCCGCCCCGCGGCCTGCCTGGCGGGTTCGATCCGGGGATCCGCCGGATGCGCGCCCGGCGCGAGGATCTTCGCGCACACGAAGAGCGTCATCAACCGGCCGTCCCCGCTCTCGAAGTCGTGCCGCAGCTCGTGCCGCACCCGGTCCGCCAGAGCGGGGACGGCGAGCGAGGCCGCCCAGAGCGTCGCGGCGTCGAGACCGCGGGGGGCGTTCCCCCAGTCCTCCCAGTCGAAGAGCGAGAAGGCCGGTGCGCTCATATTGGCCCAGTTCAGATCGGCGTGAGCCGGAACCCATCGCTCGACGGTTGTGCCTGTCGCCTCGGGGAACACATCCCGAATCGACTCGGTGACCAAGTCCTGGGTGATCGTGACGGTGTCCGGAGTGGCCACCCGCCCGGTGGTGTTCCCCGCCAATGCCCTCAGCGAATCGCCGAGGGCTCGCCACCACTCCACGGACAGCTTCGGCTCTTCGCCCAGGACGGTGGTCCCGATCGGCGCAGCGGGAAGAAGCGTGGTCTCGTCGGCCCGCCACATCACCGACCCGTCTGCGTCCCGCCACACCACGCACCCTTGCCACACGGGCTGGGCGACCCCCTCCAAACGGGCCGCGCTCTCCGTACCGTTCCACCCCTGACCAGCAATCCGCTCAAGCGGGCGCCGCTCCACCCGTACCCAGGTATCCCGATCTGTCCGGGCCCCCACGGACCGGCGCTTGCGCACCACCGTGTCCCGATCCAACCGGGTCCGAAGAGACCACTCGACGCGGTCGAGAACCTCGTCGACGGGCTCGACCCGAAGATCCACAGAGCGACCGGCGGAGACCGAATGCGTCATGCGGGGAACGTAGCAGCGGGCCGGGTGCCATGAAGATCTCCCGGTCCGTGGGGGCGACCGGCTCCCGGGCCCTGCCGTCGGCACGCGGGGCTGCCGGCCGTAGAGATGCGGGGAGCGGTAGTCACACAGACGGAAAACAGGTGAGGCACCTAGGAACGTTCCTAGGTGCCTCACCTGGTATTTCAGCTGTCGGGGTGGCGGGATTTGAACCCACGACCTCTTCGTCCCGAACGAAGCGCGCTGCCAAGCTGCGCCACACCCCGATGCCGCCACTCTCGTGGCGACATCGATTACTTTAGCCCACCCGCGCCCCCACGCGAAATCCGGTTTCGACCCGTCCGCTAGGGGCGCTCGACCAGGGTCAGGAGGGTGGCTTCGGGGGGGCAGGCGAAGCGGACCGGGGTGTAGCGGCTGGTGCCGCAGCCTGCGGAGACGTGGAGGTAGGAGGTCCGGTCCGCGGCGGTGTGGGTGGAGAGGCCCTTGACACGGTCGGTGTCCAGGTCGCAGTTGGTGACCAGGGCGCCGTAGAAGGGGATGCAGAGCTGGCCGCCGTGGGTGTGGCCCGCGAAGATCATGGGGTAGCCGTCGGCGGCGAAGGCGTCGAGGGCGCGGAGGTACGGGGCGTGGACCACGGCCAGGGAGAGGTCGGCGGCCCGGTCGGGGCCGCCCGTGACCGACTCGTAGCGGTCGCGCTTGATGTGCGGGTCGTCCAGGCCGGTGAAGGCGATCTCGCCGGCGTCGAGCTTCAGGGTGCCGCGGGTGTTGTTCAGGCCCACCCAGCCCGCCGTGTCGAAGGCGTCGCGCAGCTCTTCCCACGGGTTGTGGACCACTCCGACCGCGGGCGCGTTGCCGTTGAGGCCGTGCCGGCCCTGGACCTTCTCCAGCAGGTAGCGGGCGGGGTTCCGGAGGGTGGGGCCGTAGTAGTCGTTGGAGCCGAAGACGTAGACGCCGGGGAGTTCCATCAGCGGGCCGAGCGCGTCCAGCAGCTCCGGGACGCCCTCGGGGTCGGAGAGGTTGTCGCCGGTGTTGATCACGAAGTCGGGGCGCAGGCCGGCCAGGGACTGGAGCCAGGCGCGCTTCTTGCGCTGGCCGCTGACCATGTGGACGTCGGAGACCTGGAGCACTCTGAGCGGGCGCATGCCCTGGGGGAGTACGGGGACGGTCAGTCGCCGGAGGCGGAACGAGCGGGCCTCGAAGGCTGCCGCGTAGACGATTCCGGCGGCGCCGACCGCAGTGACGGCCAGGGGGACTCCGTAGCGTGCGCGCATGGGTCCATGGTCGCAGACCCGGTGCGGGGCACGGGCGCCGGAGTGATCATGAGAGTGCAATCGGGGGATTCGTCCGGTGATGGGGGCTGCGCGGAGGGTGACGGCCGGGGGAAAACGGTGGGCGGGTCCGGACCCGTACCTGTCACACTCTCCCTATGACCACGCTCAAGGCCAAGCTCAAGGACGACCTCACCGACTCGATCAGGGCGCGTGACGAACTGCGCTCGGCGACGCTCCGCCTCACCCTCGCGGCGATCGCCAAGGAGGAGGTCGCGGGCACGACCGCCCGTGAGCTCTCCGACGACGAGGTGCAGAAGGTCATCGCCCGGGAGGCGAAGAAGCGGCGCGAGGCCGCCGAGGCCTTCGGCAAGGGCGGCCGGGCCGAGCAGGCCGAGCGGGAGCTGGCCGAGGGCGCGCTGCTGGACACCTACCTTCCGCAGCAGCTGTCCGACGAGGAGCTGGCGGCGATCGTGGCCGAGGCCGTCGCGGAGGCGAAGGCGGGCGGTGCCGAGGGGCCGCGGGCCATGGGCGCCGTGATGAAGATCGTGAACCCGAAGGTCGCCGGGCGTGCCGAGGGCGGCCGGGTGGCCGCCGCGGTGAAGCGACTGCTCGCCGGCTGACCCGGCGGGAGCCGGCGCGAGTCGGCAGGAGTCTGCGGGAATCGAAGAGGGCCAGCCGGGCGGAAGCCCAGCGGGCCCGAGCCGAGCGGGCGGGATACGCCGGTGGCCGCGGAGCAGCTCGGCGTGATCCGTAAGCAGTCGCAGGGAAACGGAAGGGCCCGGTTCGGGGAGAACCGGGCCCTTCCGTTCTGCGGTGTCTCAGGGCGAGAAGCCACTCCGCTGGCCGCCGCCTCCGATGACGCCCGGTGCCACGGAGACGCCGGGGATCGGGCCCCCGCCCGCGTCGCCCTCACCGTCGCCCTCGCCACCGCCGCCGTTTCCGGTGCCGCCGTCGGTCCAGCCGCCGATGTCGCCCCAGTTACCGCCGTTGCCACCGTTACTGCCGTTGCCGCCGGGGTTGCCCCAGGAGCCGTTGTCCCCGCCGTCCCCGTTGTCCCCGTCGCCCGGACGTTCGCCGTCCCCTCCGCCGGGGGTCTCGCCCGGCTCCGGCTTCTTCACATCCGGAATGGTGACCCGGTTGAACCTCGGGGCCTCCTTGCCGTCCAGCGCGCCGGTCATCGCCTTCCGCCAGATGGAACCCGGCACCTCACCGCCGAAGACCTTCGGCTTGAACCGGCCGCCGATGGTGATGTTGAACATCTTCACCTGCTGGGTGGGGCTGCCGACCCAGACCGCCCCGGCGAGATTGGGGGTGTAGCCGACGAACCAGGCATTCCGCCGGCCGTCGGTCGTACCGGTCTTGCCCGCGTTGTCCCGGCCCGCGAGGCCGGCCTTCGCGCCCGTACCGGCGTCGGAGACCACCCCGCTGAGCAGCGAGCTGATGCTGTCGGCGGTGTTCTGGCTCATCGCCCGCCGGCAGGTGCTCTCGGGTACGTCCAGCTTCCGCCCGTCGGCCGTTTTGATCGACTCGATGGCGACCGGGGTGCAGTACGTGCCCCGGTTGGCGAAGCCCGCGTACGCCGACGCCATGGTCAGCGGCGACATGCCCTCCGAACCCAGGGTCATGCCGGAGGGAGTGAAGGCGAGGTTCTTGCCGTTGCCCACCATCAGGCCCAGCTTGTCGGTCATGTCCTTCACCGGGCAGAGCCCGATATCGGCGACCATCTGGACGAAGTAGGTGTTGACCGACTTCTCCATCGCCTCCTTGAAGCTGTACGGACCGACCTCCGACTCCATCTCGTTCTCGACCTTGTCGTTGTCGGTGTTGACCCAGGGCTTGCCGTCGCAGGTCTGGATCGGGCTCGGGTACGGCATCTCGTACGGAGCGGGATACGTCTGCGACAGCGGCGTCCCCCGCTCTATGGCGGCCGCGGCGACGAACGGCTTGAACGTCGAGCCGACCGGGAAGCCGAAGTTCGACCCCTCCATCCGCTTGTCGACGGAGTAGTTGATCTGGGTCTCGTTCTTGCCGAAGCCGTACGGCTTGGACTGGCCCATCGCCAGGATCTTGCCGGTGCCGGGCTCGACCATGGTCACCGCGGTGGCGACCTTGTCGCCCTTGTAGACGTACTCCTTGATGGAGTCCTGCGCCGACTCCTGCGACTGCGGGTCGAGAGTGGTGCGGACGGTCAGGCCGCCGCGGTTCCACAGCTTGGACCGGTCCTCGCGGCTCTTGCCGAAGACCGGGTCGCTGAGGAAGACGTTCCGTACGTAGTCGCAGAAGAAGCCCGCTCCGCTGACCGCGGTGATACAGCCGTTCTTCGGGGTGCTCACCTTCAGCGCGACCGGCGCGAGCTTCGCCCGGTCGGCGTCGGCCTGGGTGATGTCACGGACCTCGGCCATCCGCTGGAGGACGATGTTCCGGCGCTTCTTCGCCTCCTCCTCGTCGTTGACCGGGTCGTAGCGGCTGGGGGACTGGACCAGCCCGGCCAGCAGGGCCGACTCCGCCAGGTCGAGGTTCCTGGCGGACTTGGAGAAGTAGCGCTTGGCGGCGGCCTCGATGCCGTACGCCTGCTGCCCGAAGAACGTGATGTTGAGGTAGTTCTCCAGGATCTTCTTCTTGCCCAGCTCCTCCTCGACCTGGATCGCGTACTTCAGCTCCTGGATCTTGCGGCCGAGCGTCTGCTGGGTGGCCTGGGCGACCTTGTCGGGATCGTCGCCCGCCTCCTCCACGAAGACGTTCTTCACATACTGCTGGGTCAGGGTCGACGCGCCCTGGGCGACGCCGCCCGACTGGGCGTTGCGGTTGAGCGCCCGCAGTACGCCCTTCATGTCGACCGCCCCGTGCTCGTAGAAGCGCGAGTCCTCGATCGCGATGATCGCCTTCTGCATGTACGGGGAGATCGCGGTCAGCGGGACGACCGTACGGTCGCGCGAGTAGACCGTCGCGATCGTGCCGCCCTCGGCGTCGAGGATCGTGGTCCGCTGACTGAGCGGAGGGGTCTTCAGATTCGCCGGGATCTCGTCGAACCCTTTGACCGTGCCTTTCGCGGCCAGTCCCAGCGCGCCCGCGGCCGGCAGGGCGATGCCCGCCAGTACGGCTCCGGCGAGCACACTGACACCGAGGAACTTGGCGGCTTGCTGGGTCCCTGACAGACCACCGCCGGAGCGGGTCTTTGGCATGGCGTCAGCCTACGTTCTCAATTGCCGGACAGGGGGGCAGCCGTTGGCCTAAGCTGCTCCCAACTGTCACAGCAGTGCGGTTTTGCATCAAGGCAATCATGGTCGTTCCCGGAATTCACCGGAACTCCCCAACTGTCTCCCTGGCGTGTCCCGTAGTCATAGGGGGCTGGTGAGAGGGAAAGTGGAGTTCGGCATTCCAGGCCGGGCCGCCCGATGGGCCGCCCGAAATCTCGCCGAATCTGCGCTATGTGCCGCGCGATGCCCTTGATGATCTGATGGTTCTGTCCCGGTTTGAGGGGTTGGGTTTATATGTCCTCGCCTCACTCCCCTGGGTGATCTGCCGCGTACGCATAGTCCGTTCGGGCCATTCGAGATTGGGCCCGCAGGGGGTGTTGCGCCGCGCCCGCCTTCCGTAACGTCCTCAACTGGCAGCGGTGAATATGCCGCTGCCGCCGTGGGGGAGCCTCGATTCGGGAGAGGACGGCAGCCGTGATGGGCTGGGTAACCGACTGGAGTGCGCAGGCAGCCTGCCGCACTACCGATCCGGATGAACTGTTCGTACAAGGGGCAGCACAGAACAGGGCCAAAGCGGTCTGCACCGGATGTCCGGTGCGAACCGAATGTTTGGCCGATGCCCTCGACAATCGTGTGGAGTTCGGTGTGTGGGGAGGAATGACCGAAAGGGAACGGCGCGCGCTCTTGCGCAGGCGCCCCACGGTCACCTCCTGGCGCAGGCTCCTGGAGACCGCGCGCACCGAGTACGAGCGCGGCGCTGGCATGCTGCCGGTCGGGCTCGACGACGACGAGACGTACGCCGCGTACGCCGCCGTGGGCTAGCCCGGCGCAGCGGTATCGCCAGTACTGCCTGGTCACGGCGATTGCGCGGAAGTCCGCCGTCCCGTTGCCGGGTATTCACCCGCCGCTGCTGCGGTCGATCCGTCGAAGCAGCCGTCGGTGGTAGTAACGCGCCTTCCCATGTGCGTGCGGGCGGGCGGTTATCGGCCGTCCGGGCCATGGGGCATGGTCGGCCTGCCGTGCTGCCCTATGCGTATGCCTTGCCTGTGGCGCGAAAGCGCCTGTAGGGAAGAGAGCGCTGAGGTGGTGCCGTGCGCGGATTCCCGTACGGGGTGCCGAGTGCGGAAGTGCTGTGGCGCGGGCCGCTCCGGTCCGGCTAGGTCTTTGTGCGCTTGGTTCGGGCGCCGCCGGCCGCCAATTGCTCACCGATCGCCCGCAGGCCCGCGAGATCGTGGACATCTCCGGGGAGCGCGGCAACATGAGCCACCGCCACTTCGGGGTGAAGGGCGGTGAAACGGTCCCGCATGCGCTGCTCACGCGCGAGCACCTGCATCCGTTCGGCATGCAGGCGCAACAAGCCGGCCGTCAGTGCTTCCGTGGTGTGTTCGTGGTGTGCCTCAAGGGGAGTGGGGTGCTCGGGGGCGTGGTCCACGGGCGGGGATTCGGGAGAGGCGCCCGTGGCCTCACGAACACCAGTCTTCCCTGACCCATGATCCACAATGCGGGCGTCGGCAAGATTTTCTGAGGATTCCACCAGCGGCTCGTCAGACACGTCAGACACGTCTGACACATCCGAATCATCAGACGCATGTGACTCGTGTGATTCATGTGAATCTTGCGGTTCGGCCCATTCGCCGAACTCTCCGATGGTGTCCGTGCCGTCCGCGCCGTCCGGGTCGGCGATGCCGTCGGTGTCATGCGCTTCCGGAGCCTCCGGCTCCAGCACCTCGGCCGCCGCCAGGGCCCGCTGAGCCGACAGCTTCTCCGCCCCGCTGCCGTGCACCCGGTTCAGCACCAGCCCGGCCAGCGGCATCTCCTCGGCCGCCAGCCGCTCGACGAAGTAGGCCGCCTCCCGCAGGGCGTCCCGCTCCGGCGCCGCCACGACGAGGAACGCCGTCCCCGGAGCCTGGAGCAGCCGGTACGTGGCATCGGCCCGGGTGCGGAAGCCGCCGAACATGGTGTCCATGGCCGCGACGAAGGTCTGGACGTCCCGCAGCAGCTGACCCCCCAGCAGCTTGCCGAGCGTCCCGGTCATCATGGACATCCCGACGTTCAGGAACTTCATACCCGCCCGGCCGCCCATCTTCGCCGGGGTGACCAGCAGCTTGATGAACTTCCCGTCCAGGAAGGACCCCAGCCGCTTGGGCGCGTCGAGAAAGTCGAGCGCGCTCCGCGACGGAGGGGTGTCGACGACGATCAGATCCCACTCGTCCCGGGCCCGCAGCTGGCCCAGCTTCTCCATCGCCATGTACTCCTGCGTACCGGCGAACCCGGCCGACAGGGACTGGTAGAAGGGGTTCTCCAGGATCGCGCGGGCCCGTTCGGGGTCCGCGTGGGCCTCGACGATCTCGTCGAAGGTCCGCTTCATGTCGAGCATCATGGCGTGCAGTTCGCCCGCCGGTCCGGCGCTGCCCGGTTCTATGCCCTTCACCCGGCGCGGTGTGTTGTCGAGGGAGTCGATGCCCAGTGACTGGGCGAGCCGACGGGCCGGGTCGATGGTGAGGACGACCACCCGCCGGCCGCGCTCCGCCGCGCGTACGCCGAGGGCCGCCGCGGTCGTCGTCTTGCCGACCCCGCCCGCCCCGCAGCACACGATGATGCGGGTGGCCAGGTCGTCGATGAGCGGATCGACCTGAAGGGGGCCGACGGCTGCGTCCAGGCTCATGAACCGGTCCCTGTCCCTTGGCCGGCGGTGCGCCGGTCGTCCTTCCGGCCGTTCGTCGCGGCCGCCGTCCCACGGGCCGTTCCCGCGGGGCGCCGTGCGTGCTGCTGGGCCCGCAGCTCCTTCGAGAGCCGGTACAGCCCGGCGAGGTCGACACCCTCGCTGAGCAGCGGAAGTTCATACGAGGGCAGCTCCAGCCCGGCCAGCGCGGCGCGCTGCTCCCGCTCCAGGGCGACCCGGCGGGCATGGTCGGACGCCTGGGCCAGCAGCGGGGCGACCAGGGACCTGGCGCCGCTCACCCCGGCCGCCGTGAGGGCCGCCGCGATCTCCGTACGGCGGCCGTCCGCGGCACCGCGCACCGCCGCCTCGTCCAGGACATGCGGGCGGACCATGTTCACGATGACCCGCCCCACCGGCAGGTCGGCCGCCCGAAGCTCGGCGACCCCGTCCGCGGTCTCCTGGACGGGCATCTCCTCCAGCAGCGTGACCAGGTGGACCGCCGTCTCCGGGGACTTCAGCACCCGCATCACGGCCTGGGCCTGGTTGTATATCGGCCCGAACTTCGCCAGCCCCGCGACCTCGTCGTTCACATTGAGAAAACGGGTGATCCGCCCGGTGGGCGGGGCGTCCATGACCACGTAGTCATAGGCGTACGAGCCCTGCTTCGTGCGCCGCCGGACCGCCTCGCACGCTTTGCCGGTCAGCAGGACGTCCCGGACCCCGGGCGCGATGGTCGTCGCGAAGTCGATCGCGCCGATCTTCTTGAGGGCGCGGCCGGCGCTGCCGAGCTTGTAGAACATCTGGAGGTAGTCGAGGAGCGCGCGCTCGGCATCGATGGCCAGCGCATAGACCTCGCCGCCCCCGGAGGAGACGGCGATCTTGCGTTCCTCGTACGGCAGTGCCTCCGTCTCGAAGAGCTGGGCGATGCCTTGTCTTCCCTCGACCTCCACGAGGAGTGTCCGCTTGCCCTCGGTCGCGAGGGCGAGCGCGAGGGCGGCGGCGACCGTGGTCTTACCGGTGCCGCCCTTGCCGCTGACGACCTGGAGCCTGCTCACGCTTTCGAGCCTAACCAGTCGGACCCTGCCCTACGCACGAGGCCACGTGCGGGCTGCGTCACGTGCCCACGGGACAGGTGTACGAGTACGGCCGGGCGGGGCGGCCGCACGGCACGGGTCCGGGGGTCCGGCGGGATGCCGGGCGGGATACGGCGGGGGAGCCGAACGGGCCGCGGGCGGACCGCAGGGGGAGGCGGGCGGGTGGATCCGGGGCGGCGGACCGGGACGGATACAGTCGGCCCATGACCAAGAAGTGGGAATACGTCACCGTGCCGCTCCTCGTGCACGCGACCAAGCAGATTCTGGACAACTGGGGCCAGGACGGGTGGGAGCTCGTCCAGGTCGTGCCCGGTCCCAACCCCGAGCAGCTCGTGGCGTACATGAAGCGGGAGAAGACCTCGTGACGACCGCCGGTGGCGGGGTCGTCGAGGCCCGCCTGGCGGAGCTGGGCCTGACGCTGCCGGAGGTCGTACCGCCGCTCGCCGCGTACCAGCCGGCCGTCGTGTCGGGGCCGTACGTCTACACGGCGGGCCAGCTTCCGATGGTGGAGGGCAAGCTGCCGGTCACCGGCAAGGTCGGGGCCGAGGTCACCGCCGAGGAGGCCAAGGAACTGGCCCGGACGTGCGCACTGAACGGCCTGGCCGCCGTGAAGTCGGTCGTCGGCGACCTGGACCGGATCGCTCGAGTGGTGAAGGTCGTCGGCTTCGTCGCCTCGGCGAGCGACTTCACCGGCCAGCCCGGCGTGATCAACGGCGCGAGCGAGCTGCTGGGCGAGGTCCTTGGCGAGAAGGGCGTCCACGCGCGGAGCGCGGTGGGTGTCGCCGTACTGCCGCTGGACGCACCGGTCGAGGTCGAGTTCCAGATCGAACTGGTGCAGGACTGACTGACTGAGCTGCGCTGCCGGTAGTGGCCGTGGCAGGAGCCGGGCCGGGGCCGTCGGCAGGCACGGGTCGCCTGCCGCGGGCTGCCGGTCCCCTCCGGCGGTTCCCGTTGTGGGCCGCGCCCGGTCCGGCGGCCGTACGGCGGCCCGGGGCTCGGCGGCCCGGTGGGTGCCGCGGCCCGTGGCCGGGCCTGTGCGCCCGTAAGCCCCCTGTGGCCCCCGCGGTGCCACTCCGGCCTCTTCGGCCGTCACAGCGGCCACCAGGTCCCGTGTAGGGGCCATCTTCGTTCCACGTGAAACAGGGCGCACTCGCCGGGCACCTCTCGAACATCCCGTCCGATCCGCATAGCATCCGGCCATGCCCGATGGTCAGTGGTACCCCCCGGAGTGGCCCGAACGGATCCGCGCACTGGCGGCCGGTGAGCTCGTCCCCGTCGTGCCCAGGCTGGCCGCGACCGTCATGCTGCTGCGCGACACCCCCGACGGCCCTGCCGTCCATATGCTGCGCCGCCGCGCCTCCATGGCCTTCGCCGGAGGCGCCTACGCCTATCCGGGCGGCGGGGTCGATGCCCGGGACTCCCGGCCCGTCCGCTGGGCGGGGCCCCCGGTCGCGGAGTGGGCCCGCAGGCTCGGTACGGACGAGGCGACGGCCCAGTCCGTGGTCTGTGCCGCCGTCCGGGAGACGTTCGAGGAGTCGGGGGTACTGCTCGCCGGGCACACCGCCGATACCGTCGTCGGAGCCGTGCACCACGACATGACGCACGGCGACATGACCCCAGGTCCCGGACCGGACGGCCCCGCCCCGGACAGCCCCGGACCGGACGGTCCCGCCGAGGCCGGTCCCGTACAGGTCCATGAGGATCCCGGTGGCTGGGAGGCCGACCGCCGGGCGCTCGTCGACCGCGAACTGTCCTTCGCCGACTTCCTGGACCGCAGGGGGCTGGTCCTGCGCTCGGATCTGCTGGGTGTCTGGGCCCGTTGGATCACACCCGAGTTCGAATCCCGCCGCTACGACACCTGGTTCTTCGTCGCGGCCCTCCCCGAGGGGCAGCAGACCCGTAACGCGTCCACCGAGGCGGACCGTACGGTCTGGATCCGGCCCGCCGACGCGGCCGCCGGATACGACCGGGGCGAGCTGCTGATGATGCCGCCGACCATCTCCACGCTCCGCGAACTCGTCCCGTACGACACGGCCGCGAAGGCGGTCGCCGCCGCGGACGGGCGGGTGCCGGACCCGGTCCTCGCCACCGCCCGGCTGGAGGGCGACACCCTCGTACTGAGCTGGCCGGGGCACGAGGAGTTCACCAAACACATCCCCGCCGACGGAGGTACGCGATGACGGAGGCGGCGGCCCTGCCCGGACAGCCCCGCGGCGGTGTCCTCTCCGGACCCGCCACCGCCCGGGCCGTTAACGTCCTCGCGCCGAACCCCTCGGCGATGACGCTCGACGGCACCAATACGTGGATCCTCGCCGAGCCCGGCTCGGATCTGGCCGTGGTCGTCGACCCCGGTCCGCTCGACGAGACCCATCTGCGCCGGGTGACCGAGACCGCGGAGCAGGCGGGCCGGCGGATCGCCCTCACCCTGCTCACCCACGGCCATCCCGACCACGCCGAGGGCGCCGCGCGCTTCGCGGAACTGACCGGGACGAAGGTCAGGGCCCTGGACCCGGCGCTGCGACTCGGCGACGAGGGCCTCGGCGCGGGGGAGGTGATCACCGTCGGCGGTCTTGAACTGCGGGTGGTCCGCACCCCCGGCCACACCGGCGACTCCCTGTGCTTCCATCTCCCCGCCGACGCCTCCGTGCTGACCGGTGACACCGTCCTCGGCCGGGGCACCACGGTCGTGGCCCACCCGGACGGGCGGCTCGGCGACTATCTGGACTCCCTGCGCAGGCTGCGCTCCCTCACCGTCGACGACGGGGTGCGAACCGTTCTGCCCGGCCACGGACCCGTCCTCGACGACGCCCAGGGTGCCATCGAGTTCTATCTCGCCCATCGGGCCCACCGGCTGGCACAGGTCGAGACGGCGGTCGAGAACGGCCACCGGACGCCCGCGGAGGTGGTCGCCGCGGTGTACGCGGAGGTGGACCGCTCGCTCTGGCCGGCGGCGGAGCTGTCCGTACGGGCGCAGCTGGAGTATCTCCGCGAGCACGGGCTGATCTGACCCCCCGGACAGCCCCTGACGGCCGACGGCGGAGCGGGTCGCTCCGCGGAGTGGCCCGGCGGAGAAGAAGCGGACCGGAAGAAGCGGAGCAACGGAAGGGGCCCGGAACCGATCGGTTCCGGGCCCCTTCACATGCTGCGAGGCGGCCGTACGCGTACGGGGTACGGCTCCGGGTCAGCGGGAGCGCTTCGCCAGCCGCTCGACGTCGAGCAGGATCACGGCCCGTGCCTCCAGCCGCAGCCAGCCGCGCTGCGCGAAGTCCGCCAGGGCCTTGTTCACGGTCTCCCGGGAGGCGCCGACCAGCTGGGCCAGCTCCTCCTGCGTCAGATCGTGGACGACATGGATGCCCTCGTCCGACTGGACACCGAAGCGGCGCGACAGGTCGAGCAGGGCCCGGGCCACCCGGCCCGGCACATCGGAGAAGACCAGGTCGGACATCTGGTCGTTGGTCTTGCGCAGCCGGCGGGCAACGGCGCGCAGCAGCGCGGACGCCACCTCGGGGCGGGCGTTCAGCCAGGGCTGGAGGTCACCGTGGCCCAGACCGAGCAGCTTGACCTCCGTCAGCGCCGTCGCGGTCGCGGTGCGCGGACCCGGGTCGAACAGGGACAGCTCACCGATCAGCTCACCGGGGCCGAGGACGGCGAGCATGTTCTCGCGGCCGTCGGGCGAGGTGCGGTGGAGCTTGACCTTGCCCTCGGTGACCACGTACAGGCGGTCACCGGGGTCGCCCTCGTGGAAGAGCGCGTCACCTCGGGCGAGCGTCACCTCACTCATCGAGCCGCGCAGCTCCGCCGCCTGCTCGTCATCGAGCGCCGCGAAGAGCGGGGCGCGCCGCAGAACGTCGTCCACGAGTTCTCTCCTTGTCGACCTGCTCAGGGACCGTGGCCCCCATGATGCCGGACCGCACCGTGCCCGTCCGGGGGACACCGCGGGCGGGACGCGTAGGACAGCTTCGCCGCGGCGGACCTGGCAAGTAAATATTCGTGCGATCAATCACAACAAGTTTGACGTACTGGAGCACGTGTTCGTGCTCCAGGGGCCCGATTGGGTCCGGATCAGCGGTGGCCGGGGCGGACGCGGACGGTGGACCGTAGGCTGGCCGGGTGTCCAAGTCGCCGGTGAGAGCGCAGGCCAAGGGGGCCGGAAGAGTGTCCGGAAAGCAAAATTCCGCTATGGGCGAACAAGCTCCCATCGGTACCCGAAATGCCGCAAAGTCCGGTAAATCGCCGAGCGGGGCCCGCCCTGCCCCGTCCCGTGCCCGCAAGCGCGCCGAGCCCCGGCCGGAGTCGCGGCTCGCCATGGTCCGCCGGGCCCGCCGGATCAACCGCGAGCTGGCCGATGTGTATCCGTACGCCCATCCCGAGCTGGACTTCCGCAATCCGTTCGAGCTGCTGGTCGCCACCGTGCTGTCGGCGCAGACCACCGACCTCAGGGTCAACCAGACGACGCCCGCGCTCTTCGCGGCCTATCCCACCCCGGAGGAGATGGCCGCGGCGGTCCCCGAGGAGCTGGAGGGCATCATCCGGCCCACCGGCTTCTTCCGTGCCAAGGCCCGTTCCCTCCTCGGGCTCTCCGCGGCACTCCGCGACGGCTACGACGGCGAGGTGCCGGGGAAGCTGGAGGAGCTGGTGAAGCTGCCGGGTGTGGGGCGGAAGACCGCGTTCGTCGTCCTCGGCAATGCCTTCGGGGTCCCCGGCATCACGGTCGACACCCACTTCGGAAGGCTCGTCCGCCGCTGGAAGTGGACCGAGCAGGAGGATCCGGAGAAGGTCGAGGCGGAGATCGCCGAGATCTTCCCGAAGTCCGACTGGACCATGCTCTCCCACCGGGTGATCTTCCACGGCCGCCGGATCTGCCATGCCCGCAAACCGGCTTGCGGCGCCTGCCCGATCGCCCATCTCTGCCCGTCGTACGGAGAGGGCGAGACCGACCCCGAGAAGGCGAAGCTGCTGCTCAAGTACGAGATGGGCGGTAAGCCGGGACAGCGTCTGAACCCGCCCGCGGACTACCCGGGCAGCCCCGCAGCACCCCTTGAGGCCACCGGTTAGGCAGCGGACGGACGCCGGTACGGACGCGCCGGGCCCGACAGCGGGCCGGACAGCGGGCCGACCTCGGGCCGGCCTCCGGCGACAGCCTGTGAAACAGGCGGAACGATCTGTGCCGGCCGGTGCGTTGTGAGACGAGGGGGTGCCCATGCGCGCACGACAGACGGGAACCGGCGGTGACGGTGAGACCGAGGTGTACGGAGCCGGGGTGTCCGGATCCGGGGTGTCCGGGGTGTACGGACCCGGCGGATCCGCCCGGGCCACGGGCGTGAACGGCCGCAGCGGCTTCGGAGGCGCTGTCTCCACCGCGGGCCTGCCCCGCTGGCTGGACCCCGTTGTCACGGTGCTGGAGACCGTCCAGGGCCGCCAGCTCAGCCGCTATCTGCCCCCCGCCGGCGGCCATGGCAGACCGTCGGCCGTACTCGTCCTCTTCGGCGAGGGCGCCGACGGCCCCGAACTGCTCCTCATGGAGCGCGCGGGCGGTCTGCGGTCGCACGCCGGGCAGCCCTCGTTCCCCGGTGGTGCCCTCGACCCCGAGGACGGCGACCCGGAGACCACGGGTCCGCTGCGTGCCGCGCTGCGGGAGGCGGAGGAGGAGACCGGCCTCGACCCCGCGGGCGTACAGCTGTTCGGCGCCCTGCCCAAGCTCTACATTCCGGTGAGCGGCTTCGTGGTCACCCCCGTACTGGGCTGGTGGCGCGCGCCCACCCCCGTGGGAGCGGTCGATCCGGCCGAGACGGCCCGGGTCTTCACCGTTCCCGTGGCGGATCTCACGGACCCGGCCAACCGGGCCACGGCCGTCCACCCCAGTGGTCACCACGGCCCGGCGTTCCTGGTCGAATCTGCTCTGGTCTGGGGTTTTACGGCCGGAGTCATCGACCGCATCCTGCACTTCGCGGGCTGGGAACGCCCCTGGGACCGGGCCCGGCAGGTCCCCCTGGACTGGGGCTCATGACAGGCTGAACCCTTCGCGTACCGACGAGTCACCCCCGTACAACCCCGGTGCAGCCCCCGTACACCGCAGTACACCCCCGTACGGATCCGTATCTCCCGGGTGTTCTTGGTGCCCGGCCGGGCACCTTTCCCCCGAGCCCCTTCCCTCCCTTCCGACCCCCCTCCGCCGAGACAGTGACTGCGAGGCAAATGACGGTGAATGTGCTGGACATCCTGCTGCTGGTCGCGGCCGTATGGTTCGCGATCATCGGCTATCGGCAAGGGTTCGTCGTCGGCATCCTCTCCGTCATCGGCTTCCTCGGTGGCGGCCTGGTCGCGGTCTATCTGCTGCCGGTGCTCTGGGACGAGCTGACGAACGGGTCCGAGGTGTCCACCACCGCGATCGTCGTCTTCGTCGTCGTGGTGATCGTCTGTGCCTCCGTCGGCCAGGCGTTCACCACCCATCTCGGCAGCCGGCTCCGCCGCCACATCACCCGGTCACCCGCCCGGGTGCTGGACGCCACCGGCGGCGCCCTGGTCAACGTGGTCGCCATGCTGCTGGTCGCCTGGCTGATCGGATCGGCGCTGGCGGGCACCACCCTGCCCACGCTCGGCAAGGAGGTCCGCAGCTCCAAGGTGCTGCTGGGGGTCTCCCAGGTGATGCCGGAACAGGCATCCCATCTCTTCAACGACTTCTCCGGTGTCCTCGCGCAGAACGGCTTCCCGCAGGTCTTCAGCCCGTTCTCGAACGAACCCATCAAGGAGGTGCAGGCCCCCGACCCGGCGCTCGCCGGCAGCCCGGTGGTCGCCCGCGCCAAGAAGTCGATCGTCAAGGTCGTCGGTACGGCGAACAACTGCGGCAAGGTCCTCGAAGGCACCGGCTTCGTCTTCGGCGAACGGCGCGTCATGACGAACGCCCATGTCGTCGGCGGTGTCGACGAGCCGACCGTGCAGATCGGCGGAGAGGGCAAGCTGTACGACGCCAAGGTCGTCCTCTACGACTGGCGGCGGGACATCGCCGTACTGGACGTGCCCGGCCTCAAGGCGAAGCCGCTGCAGTTCGCCGACACCGACGCGCGCAGCGGGGACGGCGCGATCGTCGCCGGCTTCCCGGAGAACGGCGCGTACGACGTCCGCTCCGCGCGCGTCCGCGGCCGGATCAACGCCACCGGCCCCGACATCTACCGCCGCGACACCGTCCACCGCGATGTGTACTCGCTGTACACGATGGTCCGTCAGGGCAACTCCGGCGGACCGCTGCTCACCCCGGAGGGCGAGGTCTACGGCGTGATCTTCGCCCGCTCGCTCGACGACAAGAACACCGGCTACGCGCTGACCATCGACGAGATCGCCGACGACATCACGGCCGGGCTCGCCGCCAACCAGGAGGTCAGCACGGAAGGCTGTGCCCTCTAGACACGGACACGGCCTGCCGGCCGCTGGGGGCGGAGTGGCCGCCATGGCCGCTCTCCACGGCCGTTCCCTCCGTGGTGCGTTCGGCGTCCCCGCGGTGCGCCCGCCGCCCCTCCGCGGCACGCCCGGTCGGCGACCCGCGGCCGGAAGGGCCGTGGAGCGTCAAGGGCGTTCCGCCGAGGGGCAGGCGGGAGTCAGCCGCGGGTGTGCCGGAGCCGGGCAGACACCCAGCGCGCCCGGCGCCGCAGAATCCTGGGAATTCCGATGCCCTGTACCGAGTGGTCATGACTCCGGCCCTGGGGGCCGTCCCCGTCATGAGAGCCCGGCCCATTGGCCGGGCGACGGTCACGTGCCGCGTCGCCATAGTCGTACGTCCAGCCCATACCGGGACGTCTGCCCGGGCCCCAAGGTCGGTAACCGTACGGAGGCCCGCCAATTGGCCTATGCGCCGGGCACGTGGCCACGACCCGCCGCCGGGACGGCATCCCGCTCCAGCGGGCCCGGCCCGATCCGTAGGAAACTCCCTACCGGTCCGGCTCCGGGTCCTTCAGCCAGTTGACGAGTTCGGTGGAGAACGCCACCGGGTCCTCCTCGTGCGGGAAGTGGCCGAGACCGTCGAAGAGCCGCCAGCGGTACGGCGCCTCCACGTACTGCCCGGACCCCGCCGCGCTCCGCGTCCGCATCGCCGGGTCCAGCGAGCCGTGCAGATGGAGCGTCGGCACCCGCAGCGGGCGCTTCATCCGGCGGTTGAACTGGATACCGTCCGGGCGGGCCATCGACCGCACCATCCAGCGGTACGGCTCGATCGAGCAGTGCGCCGTCGACGGAATGCTCATGGCCCGCCGGTACGTGTCCAGAACGACCTCGTCGGGCGGCTTCGGCCCGGACCAGTCGGTGATCAGCTCGCCCACCAGCGCCGCGTCGTCCGCGACCAGCCGGCGCTCCGGGATCCACGGACGCTGGAAACCCCAGATGTACGAACCGGCGCGGGTCTGGGCGAAGTCGGAGAGCATCGCCGAACGCCACCGCCTGGGGTGCGGCATCGAACAGACCGCCAGCCGGCGCACCAGCTTGGGCCGCATCACCGCGGCCGTCCACGCCAGATAGCCGCCCAGATCGTGTCCGACGAGGGCGGCGTCCGGCTCGCCGAGCGAGCGCACCACACCGGTGATGTCGAGCGCGAGGTTGGCGGGGTCGTAACCCCGCGGCGTACGGTCGCTGCCGCCGACCCCCCGCAGGTCCATCGCCACCGCGCGGAAACCGGCGTCGGCGAGCGCCGGCAACTGGTGCCGCCACGCCCACCAGAACTGCGGAAAGCCGTGCAACAGCAGCACCAGGGGGCCGTCGCCCATTTCGGCGATGTGGAAGCGCGCGCCGTTGGCCGCCACATCGCGGTGGGTCCAGGGACCGTCGATGCGTACGGGGCTTCCGGAGCCGGTGCCGGAGTCAGGGGCCGTCATGCCCACGAGCGTGCCACACCGGCCGGGGTGGTGCGGCCCGCACTCATCACTCGTACGGGTGTACGGGTGTACGGGTGTACGGGCCTGCGGTTCGGCGGGCCGGGGCCGTCACCCGGTCCGGCGCCCGGGTTCACGGTCCCGCGGTCCACGCCCCCGCGGTCCGCGAGGTCCGGTCCCGGTCCCGGCGCCGGGGCTTCAGCGGCGGGAGAGCGCCCGCTCCGCCGCGGCCGGAAGCTCCGGGCGCCGGACGGCCTCCGGGCGCGGGTGGGGCTTGACGTTCTGCAGCACGGCCGCGGTCTGCTTGGCCGACGCGATGGTCTTCTCCGGCGGCTTGACCTTCTTGAACTTCGCGATGGCCAGCAGCGACAGCAGCACCGCCAGAATGACGTACGCCCCGCCCACGATCAGGAACGACCAGGCCAGGCCGAGCCCCAGATTGTGGATGCCGTACGCCGCGGCGAAGCTGAATACCGGCAGCGAGAACAGCAGGAAGACACCGGCGATCACAAAGGCGATGGAACCCGTGATGCCGCGCTTCACGTCCTGCCGGAGTTCCGCCTTCGCCAGCGCGATCTCGTCGTGCACCAGCGCCGACATCTCGGCGGTCGCCGATGCGACCAACTGGCCGATGCTGCGCTCGGCACCGCTGCCGGGGTCGCTCATGGCTGCTCCCTCTTCCGCTTCCGTGTGTTCCCGGACGTCCCGGACCGGGCCGGACCGGATGGCCCCGGCCCGTCATCAGATCATGCCGGACCCCGGCCGTCGGTGCGCGACGCCCCCGCTTCCCCGGCCGCGGCGGCCGCCAGCTTCCGGTGTTCGGCGGCCTTCTTCTCGTAGATCTCCGCCATCCGGAGGTGGTACTCGGGGTTGTCCTGCTCGTAGACGTCGGGAATGCCGTCCTGGTCCTCGTCGCGCTCCTCCGCCTCGTACAGCGCCTGGTACTTGCGGACCCGCAGTTTGAGCAGGACGGCCGCGAATACGGCGGCGATCAGGGAGCCGACCAGCACCGCGGCCTTCACCGAGTCGGTGAGGACCGGGTCCCCGGCGAAGGCGAGTTCGCCGATGAGGAGCGAGACGGTGAAACCGATACCGGCGAGGGTGGCGACGGCGAACACATCGGGCCAGGCCAGCTCGTCGTTGAGTTCCGCGCGGGTGAAGCGGGCCGCCAGCCAGGTGCCGCCGAAGACGCCGAACGCCTTGCCGAGGACCAGGCCGAGGACCACTCCCAGCGTCTCCGGCTCGGTGAAGACCCGGCCCAGCGCACCGCCGGAGACCAGGACTCCGGCGGAGAAGAGGGCGAAGAGGGGGACGGCGAAGCCCGCGGAGACGGGGCGTACCAGATGCTCGATGTGCTCACCGGGGGAGTGCTCCTCGCCTTCGCGGCGGGTGCAGCGGAGCATCAGGCCCATCGCGACACCGGCGATCGTGGCGTGGACACCGCTGTTGTACATCAGGCCCCAGATCAGCAGTGCCAGGGGGACGTAGATGTACCAGCCGCGGACGCCCTTGCGCAGCAGCAGCCAGAAGACGGCGAGACCGATGACGGCACCGGCCAGTGCGGCGAAGTCGAGTTCGCTGGTGAAGAAGATCGCGATGATCATGATCGCGAAGAGGTCGTCGACGACGGCGAGCGTGAGGAGGAAGGCCCGCAGGGCCGAGGGCAGCGAGGTGCCGATCACCGCGAGGACGGCCAGGGCGAAGGCGATGTCCGTGGCGGTGGGGACGGCCCAGCCCCGGGTGTCGCCGCCGCCGAAGGTGACCGTGGCGAAGTACACCAGCGCGGGGACGGCCATACCGCAGATCGCGGCGATGACGGGGAGCGCGGCGGCCTTGGGGTCGCGCAGTTCACCGGCGACGAGTTCCCGCTTCAGCTCGATACCGGCCACGAAGAAGAAGATCGCGAGGAGTCCGTCGGCGGCCCAGTGCTGGATCGACAGGTCGAGGCCGAGGGACGCGGGGCCGAAATGGAAGGAACGTATCGCCTCGTAGCTGTCCCGCAAGGGTGTGTTGGCCCAGATCAGCGCGGCCACGGCGGCCAGCAGCAGCAGTACGCCGCCGACCGTCTCGGTGCGCAGCGCGTCCACCACGAAGGTGCGCTCGGGAAGAGAGAGCCGCCCGAGGAACTTACGGGGGGTGGGCGTGGGGGTGGGCGCGGGCATGGCGGAGATCCTCCGGCGGTCGGTCGGGCAGGGCGAAGCACATGCCGACCAGACTTCCCGGCGCACCTAGGTATTTCTTGGCGCATCTTTGATGCGGTCCTTACTTTACCCAAGTGGGCAAGGGGGCATCCGGCGTCCTCCCACTCTAGGACTTCGCGGACTTTTCGCACGTCGGAGGGGGCGGAGGGGCCGACAGGTTTCCAACAGCCACCGGAAAGGCGTGGGTGCGGGGGCGGCGCTCGGGCGTGCGCGGGGGCGTGCGGAGGAGTACGGGGGCGCTGAACGCGCACCGGGCGGCCGCCCGCGCCTCGGTGCGAGGCACGGGCGGCCGCCCGGTGGTGTACCGCGGGTGTGCCGGGAGAGAGAGCCTCCCGGCCACGACGCTCTGCCGGTCAGTCCTCCGAGGCCGCGCTCGGCAGCTTCGTCTGGATGAGGTCCATCACCGAGGAGTCGGTGAGGGTGGTGACGTCTCCGAGCTGGCGGTTCTCGGCGACATCGCGGAGCAGCCGGCGCATGATCTTGCCGGAGCGGGTCTTCGGCAGCTCGGCGACCGGCAGCACCCGCTTGGGCTTGGCGATCGGGCCGAGGGTCGCCCCGACGTGGTTGCGCAGCTCGGCGACGAGGTTCTCGTCCTCGGACGCCGTACCCCGCAGGATCACAAAGGCGACGATGGCCTGGCCGGTGGTCTCGTCCGCCGCGCCCACGACCGCCGCCTCGGCGACCTTCGGGTGCGATACGAGGGCGGACTCGACCTCGGTGGTGGAGATGTTGTGGCCGGAGACGAGCATGACGTCGTCGACCCGGCCCAGCAGCCAGATATCGCCGTCGTCGTCCTTCTTCGCGCCGTCACCCGCGAAGTACTTGCCCTCGAACCGGGACCAGTAGGTGTCGATGAACCGCTGGTCGTCGCCCCAGATGGTGCGGAGCATCGACGGCCACGGCTCGGTGAGCACCAGATAGCCGCCACCGCCGTCCGGCACCTCGTTCGCCTCGTCGTCGACGACGGTCGCGGAGATGCCCGGCAGCGCGCGCTGCGCGGAACCCGGCTTGGTCTCGGTGACGCCCGGCAGCGGGGAGATCATCATGGCGCCGGTCTCGGTCTGCCACCAGGTGTCCACGATGGGCGCCCGGCCGCCGCCGATGTGCTCGCGGTACCAGATCCACGCCTCGGGGTTGATCGGCTCGCCGACCGAGCCGAGGACCCGCAGGCTCGACAGGTCGAACTTGGCGGGGATGTCGTCGCCCCACTTCATGAACGTCCGGATCGCGGTCGGCGCGGTGTAGAGGATGGTGACGCCGTACTTCTGGACGATCTCCCAGAACCGGCCCTGGTGCGGGGTGTCGGGAGTGCCCTCGTACATCACCTGGGTCGCGCCGTTGGCCAGCGGACCGTAGACGATGTACGAGTGGCCGGTCACCCAGCCGATATCGGCCGTACACCAGTAGACGTCGGTCTCCGGCTTGAGGTCGAAGACGGCGTGGTGGGTGTAGGCCGCCTGGGTGAGGTAGCCGCCGGAGGTGTGCAGGATGCCCTTGGGCTTCCCGGTGGTGCCGGAGGTGTACAGGATGAAGAGCGGCTGCTCCGCGTCGAACGCCTCGGGGGTGTGCTCCGCGGACTGGCGGTCCACGATGTCGTGCCACCAGACGTCGCGGCCTTCGGTGACGGCGGTGTCCTCGCCGGTGCGCCGCACCACCAGAACGTGCTCGACCTGCGGGCACTTGGTGACCGCCTCGTCGATGGCGGGCTTGAGCGCGCTCGGCTTGCCCCGGCGGTAGCCGCCGTCGGCGGTGATCACCAGCTTGGCGTCCGCGTCCTGGATACGGGAGGCGACCGCGTCGGCCGAGAAGCCGCCGAAGACCACGGAGTGGGCCGCGCCGATCCGGGCGCAGGCCAGCATCGCGACCACGGCCTCAGGGATCATCGGCAGATAGACGGCGACCCGGTCGCCCTTGCCGACACCCAGCTCGGTCAGGGCGTTGGCGGCCTTGGAGACCTCGTCCTTCAGCTCCGCGTAGGTGACGGACCGGCTGTCGCCGGGCTCGCCCTCGAAGTGGATCGCGACCCGGTCGCCGAGCCCCGCCTCGACATGGCGGTCGACGCAGTTGTACGCGACGTTGAGCTTGCCGTCCGCGAACCACTTCGCGAAGGGCGGGTTGCTCCAGTCCAGCGTCTCGGTGGGCTCGGTGGCCCAGGTGAGCCGGCGTGCCTGCTCGGCCCAGAAGCCGAGCCTGTCGGCCTTCGCCTGCTCATAGGCGTCAGCCGTGACATTGGCGTCCGCGCTCAGCGCGGCGGGCGGCGCGAACCGCCGCTCCTCACGCAGCAGGTTGGCCAGGCTCTCGTTGCTCACGACATCTCCCTTTCCCAGGGCGTCCTCAGTACCTGTGTGTCCCGGGCCATAGCTCATCAGCCGAAGGCCCGGGTGACAAGAGCCTTCGGGTAAATGGTTTAGACCTGTCGTGGGTTTTGCCCCGCCATGGTGGGCCGTTGCCGGGCCGCGGGGAGAAACGCCAGGTGGAGGCGGGCGTGTCGGCTGGATTTCGTACGGTCTCTCCTCCCCGGGCGGCGGGGAGGAGAGACCGTTACCCCGTTGCACGGGCCCCGGACGGCTCCGGTTCACCCCAGTTTTCGGAGTTTCCGGCGCGGGCCGGGCTCCGGTACGGGCCGGCCTGGCTCCGGTGCGGAGCGCGTACCGCGGGGCGGGCGTCTCCGGTCAGCTTCCGGTCCGGACCGAGCGGGCGCCCGACGGCGGTACCCGGTGGAAGACCATGTCGAACGCGGGCCCCGCAGCCACCGGCCCGCCGCCGGTCGCCGGCTCGCCACCGGGCGCGTCCTCCCGTGCTCCCTCCGGCTCGGCCAGCAGATATGCCTGTGCCTCGCCGACATGGAAGTACATGCCGTGGAGTTCGAGCGTCCCGTCGGCGAGTCTCCGGGCCACCGGCTCGTAGGCCCGCAGATGCTCCAGCTGCTGCACCACATTGGTCAGACAGAGCTGCTCCACCGCGTCCTTCGGCAGCCGGCCGGAGAGGCGGGCGGGTACGGCGCGGATGCTGCCCATCCGCTCCAGGCTCGGCAGCCCGTGCCGCAGCCACCGCCGGAGCGGGGTCTGTTCGCCGGTCCGGTCGCCGTCGGGCGGCAGCCGCAGCAGGGACTGCATCGCGCCGCAGCCCGAATGACCGCAGACCGTGATGGAGCCGACGCCCAGCACCTCGACGGCGTACTCGATCGCGGCGGCCACCGAGTCATCGCCGCTCTCCTCGCCGGGCAGGGGAACCAGGTTCCCGATGTTCCGTACGGTGAACAGGTCGCCGGGGCCGCTTGCCGTGATCATGCTGGTGACCAGGCGGGAGTCGGCGCAGGTGAGGAAGAGCTGGGAGGGCCGCTGGCCCTCCCGGGCCAGCCGCGCCAGCTCCTCCCGGACCAGGGGTGCCGTATCGCGCTGGAAGGAGCCGAGGCCGTCGGCCAGGCCGCGGCCGGTGCGCTTCCCGGGGGAGCTGTGGCAGTGGTGGTTGCGCCAGGGGGTCCAGGGCCGGCAGCAGCTCTGCGACTCCGCCGAGGGGCCGCCGATCCGGCCGCCCGCCCGGCCGGTGAACTCCACCGTCCCGCCGTGGGCCGTATGCGCCGCCTGCCAGTCGTGCAGCGCCTCGTACGCCGCGTGGTCCATAAAGGAGCCGTCCAGCTCGACCACGCAGTCCGTACCGCGCGGGACCTGGCTCAGCGCCCGGGTCAGCCGGGGCACCGCGAGGAATGTCAGCTGGCCGCGCACCCGGATCCGGTGGACACCGTCGTACTCCTCCTCGGAGATCCGGGTCCTGGTCAGCCGGTGCAGGGAGACGGCGACCGCGGCGGCGATGCCGATGGCCACGCCCTCCAGCACGCCCGTGGCGACGACGGAGAGCAGGGTCACCGCGTAGACGAGCATTTCGCGGTTGCGCCGGACGGTCCGCAGATGGGTGATGCTGACCATCTGGATGCCGACGACCATCACCAGCGCGGCGAGAGCCGCCAGCGGGATGAGGTCGAGCAGGGGCACCAGCAGCAGGGCGGCGAGGACGACCCACAGCCCGTGCAGCATGGTGGAGTTCCGGCTGACGGCTCCCGCCGACACATTGGCCACGGTCCTGACGGCCACTCCGGCGACCGGCAGTCCGCCCAGCGCGCCCGAGACGATGTTCGCGGCGCCCTGGCCGGCCAGTTCGCGGTCGAGGTCCGAGCGGGGGATCCGGGACTGGGCGGCGCCCGCCGCGGTCCGGGTCCGCTTGGCCAGCAGTTTGTCGACGGCGACCGCCGACAGCAGGGACTGGACGCTGGTGACCAGCGTGATCGTGACCACGGCGGCGGCGATGCCCAGCACCGGGTCCTGCGGCAGCTGCGGCAGGGCATGGCTGCTCCAGGACGGCAGGTCGACCCGGGGCAGCCCGGCCGGCCGGGCGACGACGGCGAACGCGGTGGCGCAGGCGACGGCCGCGAGCGCGGCCGGAATCCGCCGCAGAACCCGGCCGGTGCGGCCGGGGAGCCGGGGCCAGGCCAGCAGTACGGCGACGGTGACCGCGCTGACCGTGACGGCATCGGTGTGCAGCGCGGCCAGCCGGCCCGGCAGGGCCAGCAGGTTGTCGAAGGCGGCGGAGTGCGGGCTGCCGCCGAGCACGATGTGCAGCTGGGCGAGGGCGATCGTCGCCCCGATGCCCGCGATCATGCCGTGGACGATCGCCGGGCTGACGGCGAGAGCGGAACGGGCCACCCGCAGGGCGGACAGACCGAGCTGGGCGAACCCGGCGAGGACGGTGACGGCGCAGGTCGCGCGCCAGCCGTACTGCTGGATCAGATCGGCGGTGACGACGGTCAGCCCCGCCGCGGGCCCGCTGACCTGGAGCGGCGAGCCGCCGAACCGGCCGGCGACCAGCCCGCCGACGGCCGCGGCGACCAGCCCCGCCTGGAGCGGGGCTCCGGTGGCGAGGGCGATGCCCAGGGAGAGGGGGAGCGCGATCAGGAAGACCGAGATGGACGCGGACACATCGGCGCCCGCGATCCGGAAGCGGCCGGGTGGCGGGCTGTGGGGCAGAGGAGAGCCCTTGGGCGGCGAGTCGGTGCGGGTGGGGACGCAGGCGGACATGGTTCCCGTCTCCTCCGGGGCAGCGCGGTCGCGGAATGTGGGGGGCGCGGCCGTGGGCCACGGCGTGCAGCGGCGGGACATGCTGGAGAGCCTCAACTCTCAGTAAATTGATCGTAATGGAGAGTAAAGACCGAGGTCGGACAGTCCGGGCATATAGGTCAACGTTTCACCCTTTCCAGCGATTAATGCGGTTAATGCGGCCCGTCGCCGATCCCGCCGGCCGCCGCGGTGTGACTTTGTCGAATCGGTAATACCGATCGGAAAACCACAAAGTCATATGAAAGTGGGTGGGCGGATGAAGGCCGCCGTCGCACGGAGGGCCGCCGTCGGCGCGGTGGCCACGGCGCTGATCGCGGGGCTGGCGGGCTGCTCCCTCCCGGGTGACCGGTCCGCGCAGGAGGGCGCGCCGGGTGCCAAGAAGGCGCCCGCGCCCAAGGCCGCGCCGCAGTTGATCGGGGACGGCTCGACCGCGTTCACCGGGGTGCAGCCGAACCAGCTGAAGCCGCGGAAGCTGAAGCCCGGCCAGAAGCCGCCCCAGTTCGTCGTCTTCTCGTGGGACGGCGCGGGCGAGGACAGCCAGAAGCTCTTCTCCCACTTCCGCTCCGTCGCCCGGAAGTACGACATGACGATGACGTACTTCCTCAGCGGGGTCTATCTGCTGCCCGAGGAGAAAGCTTCCCTCTATCTGCCGCCGAAGCACGGCGCCGGCCGCTCCGACATCGGCTTCAACGATGTCCAGGGCATCCGTGACACCGTGCGCGAGCTGCGCGCCGCCTGGCAGGAGGGCAATGAGGTGGGCACCCACTTCAACGGCCACTTCTGCGGACCGGAGGGCGGCGACAGCTGGTCGGTCGAGGACTGGAAGAGCGAGATCAGCCAGGCCAAGGCCTTTGTGAAGAACTGGCGGACGAACTCCGGGCTGGCCGACGAGAAGCCGCTGCCCTTCGACTACGACAAGGAGCTGATCGGTGCCCGTACGCCCTGTCTCGAAGGCCGCAAGAACTTTGTGAAGGCCGCCTCCGAGCTGGGCTTCCGCTACGACACCAGCGGTATCAACGACCAGATCTGGCCCGAGAAGGAGCTGGGGGTCTGGGACCTGGGGCTCCAGATGGTCCCGTTCCCCGGCCGCGGCTTCGAGACGCTCTCCATGGACTACAACTTCATGGTCAACCAGTCCGGGACGGTCAAGGGCGACCCCGCGCAGCACGACTACTGGGGCCGCCAGATGCGCGACGGGCTCGTGCAGGCCTTCGACCGCGCCTACGACGGCAACCGGGCGCCGCTGATCATCGGCAACCACTTCGAATCGTGGAACGGCGGCACGTACATGCGGGCCGTCGAGGACACCATCGCCACGGTCTGCGTGAAGAAGGACGTCCGGTGCGTGTCCTTCAGGCAGCTGGTGGAGTGGCTCGACGCGCAGGACCCCGAAGTGCTGGCCAAGCTGCGGACGCTGAAGGTCGGCCAGGCGCCGGCGGGCGGCTGGCCCGCCTTCACGGGCGGGACGAAGGCCGCCGGTCCGGCGGGTGAACCCGGGGGCAAGGGGGCAGGGCCCGCCGGGGACGGAGCGGAGCCCGGACACCGGGCCGTACCGCCCGCCGGGGACGGGGCCGGACCCGCCCGGCCGGAGGCACCGGCCGACGGGGACGCGGCCGGTGATGCCGCCGGGCCGGAGGAGTCCTCGGCCGGGGACGGCGCGGAGGCTCCCCGGCCGGAGGACGGTCCGGCGGCGGACACGGCGTAGGGATGCCCTCCCGGATCAGGCGGGCAGCGGAGACCTGACCTCCGCCGCGCTCTCGCCGAGGACGAAGGCGGGGTCGACCTGGGCCGCCAGGTCGGCACCCGTCTTCGCGTTGCCCCAGCTCTCGGCGTTCCGGAGATGGAAGTGGACCATCTGGCGGGTGTACCGCTCCCAGTCGCGCCGCTCGTAGGTGTCCGCGACGGCCGCCAGGAGGGTCTGCAGTGAGGCGCGGTTCTCCGGTTCCAGCAGGTCGTACGGCCTGGGGCGGCCCTTCTCCATCGCCCGTACCCAGTCCGAGTGGCCGACGGTGACCAGCAGGTCGTCGCCGACCTCCTCACGCAGGAAGTCGAGGTCGTCCTCGCCCTGCACCTTGTTGCCGACGACCCGGAGCGCCACGCCGAAGTCGCGGGCGTACTCCTTGTACTGGCGGTAGACCGAGACGCCCTTCCTGGTCGGCTCGGCGACCAGGAAGGTCATGTCGAAACGGGTGAACATGCCGGAGGCGAAGGAGTCCGAACCGGCGGTCATGTCGACCACGACGTACTCGTCCCGCCCGTCGACCAGATGGTTCAGGCACAGCTCCACCGCGCCGACCTTGGAGTGGTAGCAGGCCACCCCGAGGTCCGACTCCGTGAAGGGGCCGGTGGCCATCAGCCTGATCTCCGCCGGGCCGAGGCGGACCGGCCGGGCGCAGGCGTCGTAGACCGGGTTCTCCTCCCGGACGCGCAGCAGTCTGGATCCCTCGCCGGGGGGTGTGGTTTTGATCATGGTTTCGGCGGAGGCGATCCGGGGGTTGGTGCCGCGCAGATAGTCCTTGATGAGGGGCAGTTGGGCGCCCATGGCGGGCAGTGCGGCGGCCTCGTCCTCGTCGAGACCCAGGGCCGCGCCCAGGTGCTGGTTGATATCGGCGTCCACGGCGACGACCGGGGCCCCGCCCGCTGCCAAGTGCCGGATGAAGAGCGAGGACAGCGTGGTCTTCCCGCTGCCGCCCTTCCCCACGAAAGCGATCTTCATGTTCACCTAGGGTAGTGCTGGCATTCCCCTCCGTTGTCAAGCCGGGTGAAGAAGACCACTCGAAAGGGGGACGTACGCCGGGGGCGCGTAGCCTCCATGGCTATGAGGACGAACGCCACGCCCGCCCCCGCCACCGATCCGCTCGCCGCCCTCGGTGAACTGCCGGGAGTGCCCGAGGCCGTCGCTTCGGTACGGACCGCGGTGGACCGGGTCTACGGCCACCGGATCATGCGGCGGCGCAGTACCGAGGTGACATCGGAGGCCGCGCTGCGCGGGGCCCGGGGTTCGGCGGCGCTGGCCGGTGCCGACTGGGCGCTGGAGGAGGTCCGCAGGCGTACGGACTTCGGTGCCGGGGACGAGGCGCTTGCGGTCGGGGCGGCGCTCAGGCTCTCCGCCGAGGCCGGGCAACTGCTGTCCGTCTGGCGCCAGTCGCCGCTGCGGGTGCTGGCCAGGCTGCATCTGGTCGCGGCCGGCGGAGGCCGCGAGGACGGCACGGTCGGCCGGCCCCGGCTGGCCGGGGAGCCGGTCGACGAGCCGCTGGTAACGGCTCCGCTGCCGGGTGCCGCGGAGCTGAGCGGCCGGCTGGACGGGCTGGCCGGGCTGATCGTGGCGGGCAGCGGCGCACCGGCGCTGGTGAACGCCGCCGTGGTGCACGGCGAACTGCTGGCCCTGCGCCCGTTCGGCTCGTACAACGGACTGGTGGCGCGGGCCGCCGAGCGGATCGTGCTGATTGGCAGCGGACTGGACCCGAAGGCGATCTGCCCGGCCGAGGTCGGCCATGCGGAGCTGGGCCGGGAGGCGTATACGGCGGCTCTGGAGGGCTATCTGTCCGGGACCCCGGAGGGGATGGGTGCCTGGATCGCCCACTGCGGCCGTGCCGTGCAGCTGGGGGTGCGCGAGTCGACGGCGGTCTGTGAGGCTCTCCAGCGCGGAGCGGCCTGAGTCCGGCCGGCCCGGGCGGGGGATCCGGGGCCGGACAGGGTTGCGGCGGTACCGGATCGGTACCGCCGCTGGCATGTCCGCCGAGTTACCAAGCGTCCTCGATGATGCGCCCATCAGGCCGGGAACTTTGCCCTTCACCTGGTGCGGCTGGCCCGTATTCGACGGGTCGACGTCGCGTGGGTGCCCGGTTTTCATGCTCGGTCCGTGGGGCCTTCATGCGTGTTTTAGGTGATCCTCTCGGATGTCCTTGGTCTCGCGGGCCGTTGAATCCTTTGTACTCCTGCGGGCAGGGAAGCGGAACCCCTGCCCGCACTTCTTTACTTTTAGCTTCAAATAGGGAGAAAGCGGTCGGCTGAGCGGCCGATGAGCCGGCCCGTGGTGCGGCGGGTGGCGCCGGAGGCCGCGCCGGTGGCTCCGGCGCCGGTCTCCGGGGCAGCCCCGGCAGTCCCTGTGGCGGCGGTACGGATCGCCTGGGCGACGACCCGCGCCGTGCCGGCCCGGACGGCCGTCCGTCCGCTGCCGCCCCGGCGGCGGGCGGCGTACCAGACGAGTCCGGCGGTCGCGGCCGCCGCGCCCACCGCGGCCGCCGCCATCAGTGCGGGACGCGGCGGCATCGACAGCGCGGGCAGCCGCTGCTTCAGCCGGACCGGCCGGTTGAAGACCAGAACCGGCCAGTCCCGGGCGGTTGCCTCCCGGCGGAGCGCCCGGTCGGGATTGACCGCGTAAGGATGGCCGACGGACTCCAGCATCGGGACATCGGTGATGGAATCGCTGTACGCGTAGCAGCGGGAGAGGTCGTATCCCTCGGACTCGGCCAGTTCTCTGATGGCTTCCGCTTTTGTCGGCCCGTAGGCGTAGTACTCCACCTCGCCGGTGAAACAGCCGTCGTCGCCGACGACCATCCGGGTGGCGACGACCCGGTCGGCTCCCAGCAGCTCGCCGATGGGCTCGACGACCTCGGCACCCGAGGTGGAGACGATGACGACATCACGGCCGGCGGTGTGGTGTTCCTCGATGAGGGACGCGGCTTCGTCGTAGATGATCGGGTCGATCAGGTCATGGAGCGTCTCGGCGACGATCTCCTTCACCTGTTGAACGTTCCAGCCCTTGCAGAGGGCCGAGAGATACTCGCGCATCCCCTCCATCTGGTCGTGGTCGGCGCCGCCCGCGAGAAAAACGAACTGGGCATACGCGGTCCGCAGTACGGCCCGGCGGTTGATCAGGCCGCCGTGGTAGAAGGACTTGCTGAAGGTCAGCGTCGAAGACTTCGCAATGACCGTCTTGTCCAGGTCAAAGAACGCGGCTGTGCGGGGCAAGGAGTGGTTTTCCACGCCCCGAGCATAGGTGGCCTCCATTCGGCGTACGCTCGGGCGTGTGGGTTTGCCTGAGAAGGCTCTCGGGTACACCATGGAAGTCACGGATCGTTCGCGACCGTGCTAACCCGGTCCGGCTCCTCCCCCCCCCGAGTCGGCCGGAGAGGCGACCCCCGCTCTCCCCCCCGGCGGGGGTCGTCGCATGTCCGGGTGGGTTTCTGCGCTATCGCAAGATCCAATGGGCTTCCCCCTCTCCTTGTGAGGCGCTCCGCGTCCCCTCGCTCCAACACTCTGCATCGTCACTGTGCGTGATGGAAGGGGTGTGCAGGGGAGTCACCGGTATGGACGACCGAGTTATTCACAAGCAGTGAGTTGTCCACAGTTTTTGAGCAAGATCCACACGATTTCCCGGTGCGCCGCACCGTGATTCCACCCGCGTAGTTCGCGGACATCAGGAATCACCGATCCCGTTTCGCCGCGGGATCGCGGCAAACAAGGGGTGGAGAGCGTGGCTGGATCCATCACATCGCGTCGGCCGACGAAGGGCACGGGGGCGCCCCGCTGATCCTCACGGAGGACATGGAGCTGCTCGACGATCTGCTGCGGCTGTGCGCCGCCGCCGGAGCCGAGCCCGAAGTGCGCCCGCGCCTGCCCGAGCGCCGGGAGGAGTGGGAGGGGGCGCCGCTGGTCCTCGTCGGGGACGACGCGGCGGCGCACTGCCGCGGTGCCGCCCGCAGAAGCGGAGTGCTGCTCGTGGGCCGGGACCCGGACGGAGCGGCGGGCTCGGTAGCCCCCGTCCTCTGGCGGCACGCGGTGGAGATCGGTGTCGAGTCCGTGGTGCGGCTGCCCGATGCGGAAGGCTGGCTGGTCGGCCGGATCGCCGATGTCGTCGAGGGCGCCGGACAGCAGGCGCTGACGGTCGGGGTGCTCGGCGGCCGGGGCGGTGCCGGGGCCTCCACCCTGGCCTGCGCTCTCGCCGTGTCAGCCGCCCGGGCCGGGGTGCGGACACTGCTCGTCGACGGCGACCCTCTCGGCGGCGGACTCGACGTACTGCTGGGCGGCGAGCGGGCCGAAGGCCTCCGCTGGCCGGATTTCGTCGGCACCAGGGGGCGGCTCGCCGGTGGCGCCCTGGAGGAGTCCCTGCCGGAACTGCACCGGCTGCGGGTCCTGAGCTGGGACCGGGGAGCGGAGTTCGCCGTCCCGCCGGAGGCCGTGCGGTCCGTGCTGGGGGCGGCCCGCAGGCGCGGCGGGGCCGTGGTCGTGGACCTGCCGCGCCAGTTCGGCGACGGCACGCGCGAGGCGCTGGCCCAAGTGGACATCGGGCTGCTGGTGGTCCCCGGTGAGCTGCGGGCCGTCGCCGCGGCCGGGCGGGTGGCCGCCGTGGCCGGTCCGGCCCTCAAGGACCTCCGGGCCGTCACCCGCGGTCCGTATGCCGAAGGGCTCGACGAGCGGTGGGTCGCCGCCGCCCTCGGGCTGCCCCTCGCCGGTGAGCTGCCCCGGGAGCCCGCCCTGCGGTCCGGGCGGGACGGCGCCCCGCCCGGCGCCGCGGACGGGCCCCTGGCCCGCTTCTGCGCCGCCTTCTGGGACCGGGCCCTCGACGGGGACGTGGTCGTATGAGCGCGGTACTGCTGGACGCGGTGCGGCGGCGGCTCGCGGAGAGCGGGGCCGAGCCCACCCCGGCGCGGGTCGCCGCCGCCCTGCGGGCCCAGGGCCGGCTGCTGGGCGACACGGAAGTGCTCGGCGGCACCGAGTCCCTCCGCTGCGAACTCGTCGGCACCGGACCGCTGGAACCGCTGCTGGCCGACCCGGCCGTGACGGACGTCCTGGTGTCGGCACCGGACCGGGTCTGGGTCGACCGGGGCAACGGACTGGAGCGGGCGGGGATCACCTTCTCCGACGCCGCCTCCGTCCGCAGGCTCGCCCAGCGGCTCGCCGCGGTGGCGGGCCGCCGACTGGACGACGCCCGGCCCTGGGTGGACGCCAGGCTGCCCGACGGGACCCGGATGCACGCGGTGATTCCGCCGGTATCCGTGGGTTCGACCTGCCTGTCGCTGCGAGTGGTCCGGCCCCGGGCCTTCACCCTTTCCGAGCTGACGGCCGCGGGCACCGTGCCGCCCGGCGGCGACCGGCTGCTGACGGCCCTCGTCGCGTCCCGGGTCTCGTTCCTCATCAGCGGCGGCACCGGCAGCGGGAAGACCACCCTGCTCGCCGCCCTCCTCGGGCTCGCCGGGGAGCGCGAGCGGATCGTCCTCGCGGAGGATTCCGCGGAACTGCGGCCCGACCATCCCCATGTGGTCCGCCTCGAATCCCGCCCCGCCAACCAGGAGGGCGCGGGCCTGGTCACCCTGCGGGACCTGGTCCGGCAGGCACTGCGGATGCGCCCCGACCGGATCGTCGTCGGCGAGGTACGGGGTGCCGAGGTCACCCAACTGCTCGCCGCGCTGAACACGGGCCACCAGGGCGCCGGAACGGTCCATGCGAACGCGGCGGCGGACGTGCCCGCCCGTCTCGAAGCCCTCGGCACCGCCGCCGGGCTCGACCGGGCCGCCCTCCACAGCCAGCTGGCAGCCGCGCTGGACGTGGTGATCCACATCGCCCGGGGCTCCGGCGGACACCGGCGGATCACCGAGCTGCATGTCCTGGAGCGCGGCCCGGCCGGGCTGGTGACCACGGTCCCCGCCCTGCGCCGCACCGGGGACTCCCCAGGGGATTCCGCCGGGGACTCCTTTGCGTACGAACGCGGCTGGGAGCGGCTGCGGGCCCTGATCGGGGGCGCGTTGTGAGTCCGGTGGTGGAGCCGGTGCACGCCGCGCTGCTGTGCGCCGTGGCCGCCGCCGTAGTGCTGGCGGACGGCCGGGGCCGCGGGCGGTGGGCGAAGCCGGCGCTCGCCGGATACGGACCCGTCCAGTTGCCGTCGCGGCCGCGGTGGCGCTGGACCGTTCCGGCGCCGGGCGCCCGCGGCGAATGGCTGTGCGCCGCCGTCGCGGTGGCCGTCGCGGCCCTGGCCGGGTCGGTGCTTCCGCTGCTCGTGGGGGCGCTGGCCGTGCCCCTGGTCCGGCGGGCGCGGCGCGGCCGCGAGCGGGAGCGGGTGAGGAACCGCCGCGCGGAGGAGGTCATCGCCCTGTGCGGCTCCCTGGCCGCGGAGTTGAGGGCGGGGCTCCAGCCGGGGCAGGCGATGGCCGCTGCGGACGCGGGGCGGGCACTGGGGTCGGCCGAGCCCGCGGTGCTCGCGGCCGCCCGGTTCGGCGGGGACGTACCTCGCGCCCTGCGGGACGCGGCGGCCGAGCCCGGGGCCGAGGGGCTGTCGGGGATCGCCGCCTGCTGGAGCGTGGCCGTCGGCAGCGGGGCGGGGCTGGCAGCCGGTCTGGACCGGCTGGAAGCCGCTCTCCGGGCCGAACGCGACCAGAAGGAGGATCTGGACGCCCAGCTCGCGGGCGCCCGCTCCACGATCGTTCTGCTGGCCTTCCTGCCCTTGGTGGCGCTCGGCCTGGGCATGCTGATGGGCGCGGATCCACTGAGGGTGCTGCTGCACACCCCCGCGGGCCTGCTCTGTCTGCTGGCCGGCGCCGTGCTGGAAGCGGCCGGGCTCTGCTGGGCCGCGCGGATCGTCCGGCAGGGGCGGCTCCGGTGAGCCCGGAGGGATACCGGCGCGCGGGACAGCTGCTCGCGGTGGCGCTCCTGTTCGCCCTCCCGGCCCTGGCAGGGGTGGCCGTGCTCGCGGCCCGCCGCCTGGAGCACGGCACGAGGCAGCGGGCCGGCCGTCTGCTGGGCCGGGAGCGGCAGCGTCCCCGCGGACGGCCCGCCCTGCGGGCACGGGCGCGTCTGTGGGGACCGCCGCTCGGCGCGCTCGCCGCGGGCCCGGTACTCGTCGGCGGTCCGTCCGGCTGGGCCGCGGGGGTGGTCGCGGGCTGCGCGGTCCATCTGTGGCGGCGTCACCGGCCGCCGGGCGCCAGGGCGGAGGAGTCGGCCGCGGCCCGGCAGCTCCCCCTCGCCGCGGACCTTCTCGCCGCCTGCGTCTCCGCCGGGGCCGGGCCGAGGGAGGCGGCCGAGGCGGTCGGTGAGTCCCTGGGCGGCCCTGTCGGCGAACAACTCGTCCGTACCGCCGCCGAACTGCGGCTCGGCGGTGAGCCCGACCAGGCGTGGGGAGGGCTCGCCCGGATACCCGGGGCGGCGGAGCTGGCGCGCTGTCTGAGCCGGGCCGATGCCACGGGCGCGCCCGCGGCGGAGCCGGTCGCCCGGCAGGCACAGCGCCTCCGGGCCGCCCGCGCCCGCACGGCGACCGCCCGGGCCCGCCGGGCACAGGTCATGGTCACGGCGCCGGTGGGGCTCTGCTTCCTCCCCGCGTTTCTCGCGGTGGGCGTGGCGCCCGTCGTCATCGGCCTCGCGGCCGGGCTGATCGGCCGTACCTGACGGCGGACCGCCCCCGGGTGCGAGTCGCCCCGGCGCATCGCACCAGGCACATCACGCACCACACACATCACGCACCAGGCAGATCACATCAGCAGGCACATCACATCAATCGAATCGGAGGAGTCCGGGATGGAGAACGACCAGGCCGGAGGCCCGGCCGGAAACACCGGAAAGCCCGGAAGCGCCGGAGCAGCGGACCCGCGGCGGGCCGGAGGCGGACCGGCACGCGGGAGGGGCGGGAAGGACGGGAAACGCGTGTCACGCGGGGACCGGGGGATGGCCACCGCCGAGTACGCGGTAGGGACCGTCGCGGCCTGTGCCCTGGCCGCGGTCCTCTACCGGATCGTCACCGGGGGCAGTGTCACCCGTGGGCTGGAGTCCCTGATCGGTGAGGCCCTCAGTGCACCGTTCTGAGCCGGTTGCCACGGCCCGGGACCGGGGTTCGGTGACGGCGGAGACCGCGGTGGCGATCCCGGCGCTGATCGCCCTTGTCGCGGCCTTTCTCTGGGCTCTGACGGCCGCGGTGGCACAGATCCGCTGTGTCGACGCCGCCTATGCGGGCGCCCGGGCGGCGGCACGGTCGGAGCCCCGGCCGGTGGTCCTGGAAGCGGCCCGGGCGGCGGCCCCCGCCGGGGCACGTATCGAGGTCCGGCGCGCTGGTGCCTTCTGGCGGGTCCGGGTGGAATCCCCGTCACCGGGCCCCGGAAGCCTGGCGCTCACCCTGAGCGCGGAGGCCGCGGTCCGTGCCGAGGAGCCGGCGGTGGAGGCGCGGGTGACGGCATGGTGAGCGCCGGGGTTCCCCCGCCGACCGTCCCGGGGGCGGTGCGGGGCGATGGGCCCGGTGCCCGGGCTGCTGCGGGGGTGGTCAGGGGCGGCGAGCCCGGTGCCCTGGCCGTCGCGGCGGTGGTCAGGGGCGGTGGGCCCGGCGACCGGGCTCCCGGGCTCGGGCCGGGTGGTCACGGTCCCCGGGGCAGCCGGGGCGGCTCCTCCGGGGCATCCGGGCGCGGGGCGGACGGTCACCGTGGCGGGGTTGGCGGGGGTCGCCCTGCCCGGGCGTTCGAGCGCGGGGATGGTCGTCGGGTGCGCAGGCGGGCTCCGACGGCCGCCGGGCGGGCGCCCGGGGGCCCGGACCGTGGTTCGGCGACGGTCTGGGTGGTGCTGGTGGCGACCGTGCTCGCCGCCCTCTTCGGGACGGTGCTGGCCCTGGGGCAGGTGGTGATCGCACGGCACCGGGCGGCCGCCGCGGCCGATCTGGCGGCACTGGCCGCTGCGGACCATGCGCTCCTGGGCGAGGAGACCGCGTGCGCCCGGGCAGCTGAGGCGGCCCGTGCCCAGGGGGCGGTGCTGCTCCGGTGCGAGCTGCGCGGGGCGGTCGCGGACGTGGAGGCGTCCGCGCGGCTGGGTCCCTTCACCCCGACGGCCTTCTCACGCGCCGGACCGGCACATTCCGTGCCCGCCGCCGAGCCCTCCGGCCGGCCCCCCGCCGCGGCGCCGGGGCCGACCGACCCCGGCGCGCCGGAGTTGCCCGGCCCCGCAGTTCCGGGGCCGCTTGCTCCCAAGCCTGCCGCTGCTCCGGCTTCTCCCGGGCGGCCCGCACCTGCCGCTGCTCCTGCTCCTCCTCCCGGGCCGCCCGTGCCTGCCGCTCTCGCTGCTCCGCGGACGCACGGGGCCGGGGCGGGTGGCGCCGTGTCCGCGCCGGCGGGCCCGGGGGCGCCGCGCCCGGCGGGGGTGGCCGGCGCGGTGTCACCGGGGGCGGAAGCGGCGCCCCGGGACAGAGGTGGCGGATCCGGCGGCGGTCCGCCACCGGTCGGCCGCTTCACCCGGACGGACGGGCCGGTGGAGACCGCGTGGCCGGGCCCGGCCCCGGGCCGGCTACTGCGTCTTCCGCGAGGGGGGCTCGTCGGTCTCCGCGGGGGCGGCGGAGAGGAGCTGGGTCAGCAGGCGGATCGCGGCCCGTTTGTCGAGGGGGTCGTTGCCGTTGCCGCACTTCGGGGACTGGATGCAGGAGGGGCAGCCCGTCTCGCATTCGCAGGAGGCGATGGCCTCCAGAGTCGCCGTCAGCCAGGGGCGGGCCGTGTGGAAGGCGCGCTCGGCGAAGCCCGCGCCGCCCGGATGGCCGTCGTAGACGAAGACCGTGGGGAGGAGGGTGTCGGGATGGAGCGGGACGGAGACCCCGCCGATGTCCCAGCGGTCACAGGTGGCGAAGAGCGGCAGCATGCCGATGGAAGCGTGCTCCGCCGCGTGCAGGGCGCCCCCGAGCTGCTCGGGGATGATCCGGGCGGCGTCGAGCTGGTCGTCGGTGACGGTCCACCAGACCGCCCGGGTCCGCAGGGTCCGCGGCGGCAGGTCGAGCTTGGTCTCGCCCAGCACCTCGCCGGTGATGAGCTTGCGGCGGAGGAAGGAGACGACCTGGTTGGTGACCTCCACGGAGCCGTAGCAGAGCCGGCCGTCGCCCCAGGGCACCTCGGTGTCGGTTTCCAGGACGGAGACGGTCGTGGTGTCGCGTGCCGTCGTGGAGTACGGGGGCACTGCCTCCTCGACCAGGGCGACCGAGTCGTCCAGGTCCAGCCGACGGACGAGATAGGTCCGGCCCTGGTGGAGATGGACCGCTCCCTCGTGGACGGAGGCGTGCGCGGCGGACTCGTCGACGGTGCCCAGGAGCCGGCCCGTGCCCTCCTCGACGATCTGCACGGGCTGTCCGCCCCCGCCGCGGATGTCGGTCAGATCGGCGGCGCGTTCCCGTCGGGTCCAGTGCCAGCCCGATGCCCGGCGCCGGAGCAGTTTCGCGGCCTCCAGCTGCGGCATCAGGCCGGGCGCGGACGGTCCGAAGAGGGCCAGGTCGGTTTCGGTGAGCGGGAGTTCGGCCGCGGCGGCGCAGAGGTGCGGTGCGAGAACGTACGGGTTGTCGGGGTCGAGCACGGTCGACTCGACGGGCTGGTCGAACAGGGCCTCGGGATGGTGGACGAGGAAGGTGTCCAGCGGATCGTCCCGGGCGATCAGCACCGCCAGGGCGCCCTGGCCGCCGCGTCCGGCCCGGCCCGCCTGCTGCCACAGCGAGGCCCGGGTCCCGGGATAGCCGGCGATCAGGACCGCGTCGAGACCGGCGACGTCCACCCCGAGTTCCAGGGCGGTGGTGGCGGCGAGACCGAGGAGTTCGCCGGAGTGCAGGGCGCGCTCCAGGGCACGGCGCTCCTCGGGCAGATAGCCGCCCCGGTAGGCGGCGACGCGGCGGGGCAGCGTGCGGTCGACCTCGGCGAGCCGCTCCTTGCTGATCACGGAGATCAGTTCGGCGCCCCGCCGCGAGCGGACGAAGGCGACCGTGCGGACTCCCTGCACGGTCAGATCGGTGAGGAGGTCGGCGGTCTCCGCGGTCGCGGTCCGCCGGACCGGCGCGCCCTTCTCGCCGTGCAGCTCGGTGAGCGGCGGCTCCCAGAGGGCGAAGACCAGTTCGCCGCGGGGCGAGGCGTCGTCGGCGACCTCCCGGACGGGCACTCCGGTCAGCCGTCCGGCGGCCACGGCCGGGTCGGCCGCGGTGGCGGAGGCCAGCAGGAAGACCGGGTCCGCGCCGTACCGGGCGCATATCCGCCGCAGCCGCCGCAGTACCTGGGCGACGTGCGAGCCGAAGACACCCCGGTAGGTGTGGCACTCGTCGACCACGACATAGCGCAGCGCGCGCAGGAAGGAGGACCAGCGGGGGTGGGACGGCAGGATGCCCCGGTGGAGCATGTCCGGGTTGGTGAGGACGTATCCGGCGTACTGGCGTACCCACTCCCGTTCCTCGAAGGGGGTGTCGCCGTCGTAGACGGCGGGCCGGACCCGGTTGCCCAGCGGGGCCGCGAGCGTCTTCACGGCCCGGCACTGGTCGGCCGCCAGGGCCTTCGTCGGCGCCAGGTACAGGGCGGTGGCCCCGCGGCCGTTGGGGGCCTCGGCGCCGTCCAGGAGGGCGGTGAGGACGGGGGCGAGATAGGCCAGCGACTTGCCGGACGCCGTTCCGGTGGCGATGACGACGGACTCCCCGTCGAGCGCGTGTTCGGCGGCCGTCGCCTGGTGGGCCCACGGATGGTCGATCCCGGCCCGCTGGATTGCGTCGATCACTTCCGGCCGGATGCGGTCGGGCCAGACGGCATGACGGCCCGGTCGCGGGGGCAAGTGCTCCGTATGAGTGATGCGCGCAGCCCTGTTCGCCCCCGAGGAGAGGCGGTCGAGGACCTCTCGGGGGGAGGGGCGGGTGTCCCCGCTCTCGTGGGGTCGTCCGGGACGGAGATTCTTGGCCATCGGCACCGAGTGTGTCACCGGCGTGACGGACAATGGTCCCAAGGCGTCGTGCATGGTTGCAGGTAAGTGATTGAATGCCATCGCGGCTGGCGACCGTCCCCCGGCTCCGCCGGGGAGACCTGAGGGGGCGGCCGCTCGATAGCAAGGTGCTGGAGGATCCGTGGACCTGTCCCTGTCGACTCGCGTTGTGCCCGGTCCGAACGGCGACCGTACGGTCGTCGAGGTCGGTGGCGAGATTGATGTTTATACCGCGCCCAAGCTGCGCGAGCAGTTGGTCGAGCTGGTGAACGACGGCAGTTATCACCTGGTCGTCGACATGGAGGGCGTGGACTTCCTCGACTCCACCGGGCTGGGAGTGCTGGTGGGTGGCCTGAAGCGCGTGCGCGCGCATGAGGGTTCGCTGCGTCTGGTCTGCAACCAGGAGCGCATTCTGAAGATCTTCCGGATCACCGGTCTCACCAAGGTGTTCCCGATCCACACCACGGTCGACGAGGCCGTCGCGGCTCCGGACTAGACCGTTCCGTCCCGCTTCCGCCGGGCACCGGCCGGGTCTTCCCGGGCCGGGGCTCGTCGCGGCCGTCCGGTTCTCCGGCCGGCCCGGTCCTGGACCGGGCCGGGACGCCCGGGGAACGGCCGGTCGGGTGTCCGGTTGCCCGGATGCCCGTCCGGTGGCCTCCGGTCGTGCCCGGGTTCGCGTTCGCGCGTCCACGGGCCGCCGGTCCGGACCGCTGTCGGCGGGCCGGCCCTGGGCGCTGTCACCGGGCCCGGAGGCCCGGGGCGGCGGCTGGGGCACCGTGAGGTGGTGAGAAGGGCCGGAAGCGGGCTCGTCGTGGGCTCCGGCCGGAGAATCCGTCCGGTTCCCGGACCGGATCCGGTGCCGGGCCCTTCGGGGGCCGGCCGGGTCGGTCGGAAGAACAGCAGGACCAGGGGGGAACCGGGCGGCCAGCCCGGTGCCCCCGTACGCACGCCCGTACGTCCGAGGGGGATCGTATGACCACCGTCGAACTTCGCTTCAGCGCTCAGCCCGAGCATGTCAGGACCGCCCGTTTGGTGGCCGCTGCCGTGGCGCGCCGGGCCGGGGTCGACGAGGCCGTCCTCGACGAGGTGCGGCTCGCCGTGGGCGAAGCCTGCAGCCGGGCCGTCGGACGGCACCGTTCGCACGGCATCACCTCGCCCATCAAGGTCGTCCTGACCGAGGAGGACAAGACCTTCTCCATCGAAGTCGGGGACGAGGTCCCCGCCTCCGGTACCGACGGCCCCGCAGGGCCGGCCGACGGCGGCGACACGCCCGGGCAGGCCGATCTCACGGCCGATGGCGAGGACGATATGGGCCTCGCCGTGATCAGCGGGCTGGTGGACGACATGGAGGTCTCCACCACCGAAGAAGGCGGCGTGATCCGGATGAGCTGGCCGACGGCCCAGGTCACCGTTCTGCCCTGAGGCCCCGCGCCGCGCCCGTTCCGGCCCCGTCCCGCACTTTCCGCTGGGCTTTCCGCCGTGCCTTTCCGTGCCCGGCGTTTCCGGTTTGCCCGGTGATGCCCGTGCGGTGTCTGTACGGCGCCCGTGCGGTGTCTGCCCGCGTGGTGCCCGGGTCCCGTTCGGCCGTGGTGTCCGTGCGGCATCCGAAGTCCGTGATTCGTCCACCGTGGTTTCCGTATGCCCCGGGCCGGCAGTCCGACGGCCCGCCTGCCGTGTGCGCACCGGTGCCGTGAAGCCGCGGCCAGGCGGCGGGGACGGGCGGCGCGGCCGGTCCGGGCGGTCCGTGCTCCGGCGCCGGTGGGCCGTTCTTTGAGCCCTTCGGCGCCGGGTGCTCCCGGCTGCCGTGACGGCCCGGCCCGGGGTTCCGGGCGCCGCGGCCCGGCCGTCCGGAACCCCGCCCGTCTCCCGCGTCCCACGCCGTCCGGCCCCGCCCGGCCGGCCCGGCTCTCTTCAACGACCCTGCTGAGCAGGGCCTTTCCCGGCGCTCCCGATCGTTTCCCCGGCCCTCCGCCGATCATTTCCCCGGAATTTCCCGGACGATCCACCGGGGCGGCGATCAAGGGTCAATGCCCTCGCCCCATTACTTCTTTCGGGTGTATTTACGGAACTCGATCATTTGCCAAGGGGTACAAGGGTCACTTTGCATTTGTCGTGCTCTGTTTTGATCAGGTTCCGCTCCCTACAATCCGTCCACATCTTGAGCTCTGAACGACGTCAAGGAGGACGAATGGCGGGGCTCTTCCATCAGACAGATCAGGAAATGATCAATCAGTCCATCTCTCTGTCGGCCGCGGTGCTCACCGATGACAACCGGGTGATCGTGGCTGTCGTCGCCGCGGTCGCCGTGGCCGCGCTCGTCGTCGCCCAGCTGCTGGTCCGCCAGGTGCTGGCGGCCGACGAGGGCACCGATTCCATGAAGAAGATCGCGGCCGCCGTACAGGAGGGCGCGAACGCCTATCTCGCCCGGCAGCTGCGCACCCTCGGCATCTTCGCCGTCGTGGTGTTCTTCCTGCTGATGTTCCTTCCGGCGGACGACTGGTCCCAGCGCGCCGGGCGTTCGCTGTTCTTCCTGGTGGGTGCGATTTTCTCGGCAGCCACCGGATACATCGGCATGCGGCTCGCGGTACGGGCGAATGTCCGGGTGGCGGCCGCGGCCCGAGAGGCGAGTCCGGCTCCGGGGGAACCGCAAAAGGATCTGACGGACGTCTCCCACAAGGCCATGAAGATCGCCTTCCGTACGGGCGGCGTGGTCGGAATGTTCACCGTTGGTCTCGGTCTGCTCGGCGCTTCCACCGTCGTTCTCGTCTATGCCGCCGACGCCCCCAAGGTGCTGGAGGGCTTCGGCCTCGGGGCCGCGCTGATCGCCATGTTCATGCGAGTCGGCGGCGGTATCTTCACCAAGGCCGCGGATGTCGGCGCCGATCTCGTCGGCAAGGTCGAGCAGGGCATTCCGGAGGACGACCCCCGCAACGCCGCCACCATCGCCGACAACGTGGGCGACAACGTCGGCGACTGCGCGGGCATGGCCGCCGATCTCTTCGAGTCGTACGCGGTGACCCTGGTCGCCGCCCTGATCCTCGGCCAGGCGGCCTTCGGTGACGCCGGGCTCGCCTTTCCGCTGATCATTCCGGCGATCGGCGTGCTCACCGCGATGATCGGAATCTTCGCGGTCGCTCCGCGGCGCTCCGACCGCAGCGGGATGACCGCGATCAACCGCGGTTTCTTCATTTCGGCCGTGATCTCCCTCGTCCTGGTCGCCGTCGCCGTACTGCTCTATCTGCCCTCTTCGTACGCCGATCTGGACGGGGTGCTCGACCCGCCCGTCCAGGAGCACGGCGGCGATCCCCGGATCCTCGCCCTGGTCGCCGTCGCGATCGGTATCGTGCTGGCCGCCCTGATCCAGCAGCTGACCGGCTACTTCACCGAAACCAGCCGCCGCCCGGTCAAGGACATCGGGAAGTCGTCGCGGACCGGTCCCGCGACGGTCATCCTCGCCGGGGTCTCCGTCGGCCTCGAATCCGCCGTCTACACCGCGCTGCTGATCGGTCTCAGTGTCTACGGGGCGTTCCTGCTCGGCGGTACTTCCATCACCCTCGCGCTCTTCGCGGTGGCGCTCGCGGGCACCGGACTCCTCACCACCGTCGGTGTCATCGTCGCCATGGACACCTTCGGCCCGGTCTCCGACAACGCCCAGGGCATCGCCGAGATGTCGGGCGATGTCGAGGGCCCGGGCGCGCAGGTGCTCACCGACCTCGACGCGGTCGGCAACACCACCAAGGCCATCACCAAGGGCATCGCCATCGCCACGGCCGTACTGGCGGCTGCGGCGCTCTTCGGCTCGTATCGCGCCGAGATCACCACGGCCGCCCTGGACGTCGGCGAGGACCTCGCCGTCAATCCTCCGATGAACCTGGTGATGGACATCTCCCAGCCCAACAACCTGGTCGGGCTGATCCTGGGTGCCGCGGTGGTCTTCCTCTTCTCCGGACTGGCCGTCAACGCGGTGGCCAGGTCGGCCGGAGCGGTGGTCTACGAGGTGCGGCGGCAGTTCCGCGAGCACCCCGGGATCATGGACTACACCGAGAAGCCGGAGTACGGGCGGGTCGTCGACATCTGCACCAAGGACGCCCTGCGCGAACTCGCCACACCCGGTCTGCTGGCCGTGCTGACCCCGATCGCGGTGGGCTTCTCCCTCGGTGTGGGGGCGCTCGGCGCGTTCCTGGCGGGCGCGATCGGCACCGGCACCCTGATGGCGGTCTTCCTCGCCAACTCCGGCGGCGCCTGGGACAACGCGAAGAAGCTGGTGGAGGACGGCCACTACGGCGGGAAGGGCAGTGAGGCGCATGCCGCGACCGTGATCGGCGACACCGTCGGCGACCCGTTCAAGGACACCGCCGGCCCCGCGATCAACCCGCTGCTGAAGGTGATGAACCTGGTGGCGCTGCTGATCGCCCCCGCCGTCATCCAGTTCAGCTACGGGGAGGACGCCAGCGCTCCGGTACGGGCGCTGATCGCCGGCCTCGCGATCCTGATCATCGTCGGGGCGGTGTACGTGTCGAAGCGCCGCGGAAGTGTCGTGGGCGACGACGAACCGGGCCCCACGGGGGCGGAGCGGAACGCTTCGTCTCCGGATCCCGCGGCGGTTTCCTGACCGGATCGACTTTCCGGGTCCGGCCCCCGCACCACGAGTAAACGTACGTCCGGTACTTCCAGTACATCTGGTTCCAGTACGTCCCACGTCTCGTACGTCGCACGGCAGTAACGTCAGTTCACCAGTGCTCGGAGTTCAGGATGCGGGCGGCCGGTGCGCCCCTCGGCGTACCGGCCGCTTTCCGTTGTCCGCCTTTTTCCGTTGTCCGCCTTCCGCCCCTCCGCCCGCGGCTCGGGACCGGGGTGAGGCTTCTCTCCCCGGCACCCTTGGTGCAAATGGCTTCAATGGCCCATGAACCGGTCAGTCGGCCGATGTCCGGCGTCGGCCCGGCGTGTATGTTCCGGGGCGCAAGGAGCCTTGGAAGGGACCGATCCGGTGAACAAGAAGCTTGCGGCCGCTCTCTCCGGCGGCGCGGTACTGGTACTGGCGCTGTCCGGGTGCAGCAGTGATGAGAAGAGCAACCCGGTCGACGACTGGGCGAGGAAGTACTGCGACCAGGTCAAGACCCAGTTCAAGATCAAAGCGGAGGCCGATCAGCTGATCGCCGTGACCGCGATCGACGGCAAGCCGGCCGACCTCCAGGCGGCCGACTCGAAGGCCTTCCAGGACCTCGCGAACGTCAACAAGGCGCTGGCCGCCGCCTTCCGTACGGTGGGCACGACCCCCGTCGAGGACGACGAGCAGCTCGTCCGCGCGGCGGCGGCGGAGCGCGAGGCCAGCGCCGCGTTCTATCTCGACCTGAAGAAGCAGGTCGACGCCCTCGACGCCGCCGACCAACAGAAGTTCGCGGACGGTCTGATGGTCGTCTCGGAGGGCTTCGCCAAGGCCGAGGCCAACGAGAAGGCGTGGAACAAGCTCCGGGCGAGCGAGACCGGCAAGGCCATGGGCAAGTTCCAGGGCTGCCAGGCGGTCAAGGCGAAGCCGCCGGCCGCGGCGGGCCCGTCGCCCTCGGCCTCCTCCTGACGGACCTGACGGACCGGACCTGGCAGACCTGACGGACCGGACCTGACGGACCGCGACCCCCGGGCGCCCCGACGGACCGGACGGACCTGACGGACCGGACCTGATGGCCCGGACGCGCTGACGGACCGGACGCCCGGGCAGCGGTAGGGCCCCGGTCCGCCGGGTGCCGCGCATCCGGCGCCGGTGTCCCTGCCGCGGGCCGCCCCCACGGCGGGGACAATGGGCGGGTGAGTACGACCGCTGTCACCCCGCCCATCCCCGCCCCCGGCCACGCGCCCCGGCTCCGCGACGCGCTCATCGCCGCCGACTTCACCGCCGACGGCCTGCTCGAACGGCTCGGGGCCACCGCCTACGCCGCCCTCGCCCGCAGCGAGACGGTCCCCGCGCTGCGGGCGACCCGCGGCGACGGCCCCCTCGACGCGCTGGTCAGGCTGTTCCTGCTCCAGCGTGCCACCGCGTACGACCGGCTCCGGGACGTCCTCCCGCTCGACGAATGCCTGGCCGACGGCTGGCTCGTCCGGGACGGCGACACCGTCCGGGCGACCGTGGACGTGCGGCCCTACGGCGGCCCCGACGGCGAGGACTGGTTCATCGTCTCCGACCTCGGCTGCGCGGTCGGCGGGGCGGCGGGCGCGGGCGGACAGGGCGAGGCCGTGGTCCTCGGCGTCGGCGGGGCCTCCACCACCCTCGCCGGAATCACCGTACGGACGCCCGTCGCCGCCGCCCTCGACCTGGGCACCGGCTCCGGTATCCAGGCGCTGCACGCCACCCGGCACGCCACCCGGGTCACCGCCACCGACCTCAACCCGCGGGCGCTCGCCTTCACCCGGCTCACCCTCGCGCTCTCCGGCGCGCCCGGGGCCGAGCTGCTGGAGGGGTCGCTCTTCGAGCCCGTCCCGGACTCGGAGCCGTACGACCTGATCGTCTCCAACCCGCCGTTCGTGATCTCGCCCGGGGCCCGGCTGACGTACCGCGACGGCGGGATGGGCGGCGACGACCTGTGCCGCACGCTCGTCCGGCAGGCGGGGGAGCGGCTGGCCGACGGCGGATACGCCCAGTTCCTGGCCAACTGGCAGCACGTCGAGGGCGAGGAGTGGCAGGACCGGGTCCGCGCCTGGGTGCCGCAGGGCTGCGACGCGTGGATCGTGCAGCGCGAGGTGCAGGACGTGACGCAGTACGCGGAGCTGTGGCTGCGCGACAGCGGCGACCACCGCGGGGACCCCGAGCGGTACGCCGCGCGGTACGAGGAGTGGCTGGACGAGTTCGCGGCCCGGCGCACCAAAGCGGTCGGCTTCGGCTGGATCACCCTGCGGAAGTCGGGCGCCGACCGGCCGTCGGTCGTCGTGGAGGAGTGGCCCCATCCGGTGGAGCAGCCGCTGGGCGAGACGGTCGTCGCGCACTTCGCCCGGCAGGACTATCTCCGTACGCACGACGACGCGGCGCTGCTGGCCGACCACTTCGCCCTCGCTCCGGAGGTCGTGCAGGAGCAGGTGGGGCCGCCGGGCGCCGAGGACCCCGAGCATGTGGTGCTCCGGCAGAACCGCGGTATGCGCCGGGCGACCAGGGTCGACACGGTCGGCGCGGGCTTCGCCGGGGCCTGCGACGGGACGCTGAGCGCCGGCCGGATCCTCGATGCCATCGCCCAGCTGCTCGGTGAGGACCCCGTACTGCTGCGGGACCGCACCCCGGCGGCGCTGCGGGTACTGGTGGGGGAGGGATTCCTGGAGCCGGTGGGAGTACGCGGGGTCTGAGGCTCCGACCGGCTTACGGGGGCTACGGGGGCGGCCTCGCCCGGCCCGGCACCGAGTCGCCCCCTCGGAACGCCGGCTCCGCCCGCGCCCTGCACCGCCCGGGCCCTGCACCGGCGCTGCCCGCCCGCCGGGCCCGTACCCACCCGCTCGCCGGGCCCGTACCCGCCCGGCGGCCGATCCGCCCGTCCCCTTCCTCCCGGCCCGGCCCGAGGCTGCCCCCCTCGCCCCCGCCGGAGCCGGTCCGGGGCGGGGGGAATCGGCCAATGTTCGTTCTGTGTGACGAGCCGGTTCCCCTCGGTCACCGGACCTCACCGGGCCCCACCGGACGCCTTCGGTCCGGGCCCGGCTCCGCCGCAGGCCAGGGCGCCGGAGCCGCCCGGACCACCCCGCGCCCCGCCCGCAGCGGGCCCGTAAAAGGTCCGGTAAAGCTTCGCCGGCCGTCCCGACGGGCCGGGTCCGGCCCGCCGCGGGCCGCCGCCACGCGGGTGAACCCCCGCGCCGTTCACCCGGAATTCGCAACTCCGCCGCCCGGAGCTGTCAGCCTCGGGAGTCCGGTGCCGGGGCGGCACCCGAAAGGCCACAGAAGGGCGGGAAACGGGCATGGAGAGCGGTCCGGCGATTTTCGCGGCGGCGGCGTTCGGCCTGTTCGGAGCGGCACTTCTGGTGTGGACCGGGGTGCGCACGGCCCACCGTTCGCCCGTCGCCGCGGGAGTGAGTCCCGCCACGGCCGCCGCCCTCACGACCCTCACCGGCGTGGTCTGCCTCGCCCTCGGGGTGTGGTGTCTGACCCGGGTGTGAACCCCCGGGGGAACCCGGCCGGCGGCCGGGTGTGAGCATGTCCCCATCAGGGATCCGGCCCTCTGCCGCGGGCCCGGGCCGCGGGGCGGCCCGGAGGGCCGCCGGAGGGTTCCGGCCCACCGGCGTACCGGTCCGGGCGGCAGGATCGGCCGGTCTCGGGTTACCGTTCGAGTGGCCGTTGCGGGCTTTTGCCGTTTGACACGGGGGCGGGTTGTACCGTCACACTCCGCAGCGACGGCACCGGCGGGCCCGCCGGGCCGTGCCGTGCCGGGCAGCGCGGCCCCTCACGGGGCCCGTCCAACCGAACAGCGACGCACCACGCACACCGACCACCACACCGTATCCGCCGCACACCGAGTGCCGACCGGAGAGAAGAGCCACGTTGTCCCCGACCAGCGAGACCGCACAGGGCGGCCGCCGACTCGTGATCGTCGAGTCGCCTGCCAAGGCGAAGACGATCAAGGGCTACCTCGGCCCCGGCTATGTCGTCGAGGCAAGCGTCGGGCACATCCGCGACCTCCCCAACGGCGCCGCCGAGGTGCCGGAGAAGTACACGGGCGAGGTCCGCCGCCTCGGTGTCGACGTCGAGCACGACTTCCAGCCGGTCTATGTCGTCAACGCCGATAAGAAGGCACAGGTCAGGAAGCTCAAGGAGCAGCTGGCCCAGAGCGACGAGCTCTATCTCGCCACCGATGAGGACCGCGAGGGCGAGGCCATCGCCTGGCACCTCCTCGAAGTGCTCAAGCCCAAGGTCCCGGTCCACCGGATGGTCTTCCACGAGATCACCAAGGACGCGATCCGCGAGGCCGTCGCCAATCCGCGCGAGCTGAACCAGCGGATGGTCGACGCCCAGGAGACCCGCCGTATCCTCGACCGGCTCTACGGCTACGAGGTCTCCCCGGTGCTCTGGAAGAAGGTCATGCCGAAGCTGTCGGCGGGCCGGGTCCAGTCCGTGGCGACCCGGCTGGTCGTCGAGCGGGAGCGGGAGCGCAGGGCGTTCCGCTCCGCCGAGTACTGGGATCTGACCGGAACCTTCGCCACCGGCCGCGCCGGTGACCTTTCCGACCCCTCCTCCCTGACCGCCCGGCTGGCCGCGGTCGACGGCCGCCGGGTCGCCCAGGGCCGCGACTTCGGCCCGGACGGACAGCTCAAGGGCGCCTCCGCGGGCTCCGCCGGGCAGGTGCTGCACCTCGACGAGGCCGCCGCCCGCGGGCTCGCCGCCGCGCTGGAGAACGCCGCGTTCTCGGTGCGTTCGGTGGAGTCGAAGCCGTACCGCCGTTCCCCGTACGCCCCCTTCCGTACGACCACGCTCCAGCAGGAAGCCTCCCGGAAGCTCGGCTTCGGGGCGAAGGCCACCATGCAGGTCGCCCAGAAGCTGTACGAGAACGGCTTCATCACCTATATGCGTACGGACTCCACGACGCTCTCCGACACGGCGGTCGCGGCAGCCCGGGCGCAGGTCACCCAGTTGTACGGCGCCGACTATCTGCCCGACCGGCCGCGGACGTACGCGGGCAAGGTGAAGAACGCCCAGGAGGCGCACGAGGCGATTCGTCCTTCGGGTGATCGTTTCCGCACTCCCGCCGAGACCGGTCTCACCGGCGACCAGTTCCGGCTCTACGAGCTGATCTGGAAGCGGACCGTCGCCTCCCAGATGAAGGACGCCACCGGTAACTCGGTCACCGTCCGGATCGCGGGCACCGCCTCCGACGGCCGGGACGCCGAGTTCACCGCCTCCGGCAAGACGATCACCTTCCACGGCTTTATGAAGGCGTACGTCGAGGGCGCCGACGACCCGAACGCCGAGCTGGACGACCGCGAGCGGCGGCTGCCGCAGGTCGGCGAGGGCGACGCGCTGCGCGCCGAGGAGATCACCGCCGACGGCCACGCCACCAAGCCGCCCGCCCGCTACACCGAGGCGTCGCTGGTCAAGGAGCTGGAAGAGCGCGAGATCGGCCGCCCGTCGACATACGCGTCCATCATCGGGACCATCCTCGACCGCGGATACGTCTTCAAGAAGGGCACGGCCCTGGTGCCGTCCTTCCTCTCCTTCGCGGTCGTCAATCTGCTGGAGAAGCACTTCGGCCGGCTCGTCGACTACGACTTCACCGCCAAGATGGAGGACGACCTCGACTGCATCGCGCGCGGCGAGGCCCAGGCGGTGCCGTGGCTGAAGCGTTTCTACTTCGGCGAGGGCGCGGGCCACGAGGGCTCCGCCGCCGAGGCCGGCAACGGCGACGGCGACCACCTCGGCGGACTGAAGGCCCTGGTCACCGACCTGGGTGCGATCGACGCCCGGGAGATCTCCAGCTTCCCCGTCGGCGAGGGCATCGTGCTCCGCGTCGGCCGCTACGGCCCGTACATCGAGCGCGGTGAGAAGGACACGGAGGGCCACCAGCGCGCCGATGTGCCCGAGGACCTGGCGCCCGACGAGCTGACCGTGGAGTACGCGGAGGAGCTGCTGGCCAAGCCGAGCGGCGACTTCGCGCTGGGCAAGGACCCCGTCTCGGGCAACGAGATCGTCGCCAAGGACGGCCGCTACGGCCCGTACGTCACCGAGATCCTTCCCGAGGGCACCCCGAAGACCGGCAAGAACGCGGTCAAGCCGCGGACCGCCTCGCTCTTCAAGTCGATGTCCCTCGACACGGTCACGCTCGACGAGGCGCTGAAGCTGATGTCGCTGCCGCGGGTCGTCGGCGCGGACGCCGAGGGTGTGGAGATCACCGCGCAGAACGGCCGGTACGGCCCGTATCTGAAGAAGGGCACCGACTCCCGTTCGCTGGAGAACGAGGACCAGCTCTTCAGCATCACGCTGGAGCAGGCGCTGGCGATCTACGCCCAGCCCAAGCAGCGCGGCCGGGCCGCGGCCAAGCCGCCGCTGAAGGAGCTGGGTACGGACCCGGTGAGCGAGCGCCCCGTGGTGGTCAAGGACGGCCGGTTCGGCCCGTACGTCACCGACGGCGAGACCAACGCGACCCTGCGGACCGCCGACAGCGTCGAGACGATCACGCCGGAGCGCGGTTACGAGCTGCTGGCGGAGAAGCGGGCGAAGGGGCCCGCGAAGAAGACGGCGAAGAAGGCCGTCAAGAAGGCTCCGGCCAAGAAGACCGCCGCGAAGAAGACCACGGCGGCGAAGACCGCGGCGGCCAAGAAGGCCCCGGCGAAGAAGACGGCGGCCAAGAAGACCACCGCGGCCACCGCGGCCGCCGCGAAGAAGACCGCGGACGAGTAGGCGCCGCAGGAAGCAGTCGCAGGAAGCAGTCGCAGGAACAGGTGCCGGTTTCCGAGTGCGCCCCGTACCCGCCGGGTATGGGGCGCACTCGTATCCGGGCGCCCGGTCCGGGGGCGTGCGCGGCACGGGCCGGGCGCGCCGGTGGGCGCGTGCACGGCGCGGGAGGTGCGGGAGGCGCACCCCGTGAGCGGCTCCGTACACCCCGTAATGCCTGGTAACACCCTCGTATCAAAGGGGTACGGCCCTCGCTGCAGGGTACGGTCGCGCGTTCGTACGGGCCTCCGGCGGCGGGGGCGCTCCGGATAGGCTGGGCGGATGACGCGAGCCGAGCAGCCAGACGAGCCGAAGGCGGTCGTGAGCGCCGTCTCAGAGACTGCCTCAGACTCCGGCGCAGCCACCTCCACCGCCACCCCCGCACCCGGTCCGGGCCCCGACGAGGCCCTCGCCGCGGACTCCCGCGAGCGCGCCCTGCGCTCCCTGCTGAGAGTCCCCACCCTGCGGCGGCTGTGGAACGCACAGGTCGCCGGGGGTGTCGCGGACGTGGTCGGGCTGCTCGTCCTCGTTCTGCTCACCCTTCAGGCCGCCGTCTCGGACGCCACCTTCGGCGACGGCTACCGCGGTGCCGCGTTCGCCGTGGCCGCCGTGCTCGGGGTCCGCGTCGTCACCACGATCCTCTTCGGCGCCGTGCTGCTGGGCCCGCTGACCTCGCTGACCGCGCCGTCGGGCCCGCTCGACCGCCGCTGGACGATGATCGGGGCGGACGGGGTACGGCTCGCGCTGCTGATCGTCGCCCCGCTGTGGATCGACTGGACACCGGCCAACGCCACCCTGCTCCTGCTGGTGACCGTGTTCGTCACCGGTGCCGCGGAACGGCTGTGGACCGTCGCGCGCGACGGCGCGGCGCCCGCGCTGCTGCCCGCGCCCCCGCCGGAGGGCGCCGCCGTGCGCCCGCTGCCCGACCACCTCGACGCGCTCCGGCGGCTCTGGCTGCGGACCTCATTCCTGGTGATCCCGGTGGCCGCCGTGGTGCTGCTGGCCGCGGTGCTGGTGGCCGAGCTGCTGGGCACGGGAATCGAGTGGTTCGAGCTGCACCAGGCCGCCCTGGCCTCGTATCTGGCCGCCGGGCTCTTCGCCGCCTCGGCATCGCTGCTCTGGGCGGTCACCCTGCCCGGCGGCGCCGGCCCGCGCCCCCGCTCCCCGCTGGAGGGCCTGCGCAGGCCCGGCGCGGCGGACGGCGCCGACGGCGCGCGGACCGCGGACCGGGGTCGTACCAGCTCGGTGACGCTGTTCCTGCTGGGCTGCGCCGCGGTCGCCGCCGCGATCGCGGCCGCCGTCTCCGTCTCCGTACTGCACGCCTACGACCTCGGCGGCGGGCCCGCCGCGTACGCCCTGCTCGTACTGGCCCTGACCGGCGGTACGGGGCTCGGCATCCGCGCCGCCGGGTCCGTGCTGCCCGCGCTCTCGCGCCGCCGCCTCCTTGCGCTCGCCCTCGCGGTGACCGGGGTCGCGCTGCTGGCCACGGGTTTCGTGCCGGACACGGCGACCGTCCTGTTCATCTCCACCGCCGCCGGTTTCTCGGCCGGTGTCGCCGCGGCCACCGGCCATGCGCTGATCGACCAGGAGACCGAGGAGCCCCGGCGGGCCCGGACGACGGACCATCTCCAGGCCGTGGTCCGGGTCGCGATCGCGCTCGGCGCGCTGGTTGCGCCGCTGCTGGCGGCGGCGATCGGGCCGCACCGCCTCGCGAGCGGCGACTTCGTCTTCGCGCACGGCGGGGCCGCGTTCACGCTGATGCTGGTGGGCGCGCTGCTGCTGCCGGTCGCCGCGGTCGTCCTGGCGAAGACCGACGACCGGGCCGGGGTACCGCTGCGGCGGGATCTCGGCGAGGCACTGCGGGGCGGTTCCGACCCGCGGCAGGCCACCGCCGCGAACGGCTTCTTCATCGCCATCGAGGGCGGCGACGGCGCCGGCAAGTCCACCCAGGTCGAGGCCCTCGCCTCGTGGATCCGGGCCAAGGGCCACGAGGTCGTCGTCACCCGCGAACCGGGGGCCACCCCGGTCGGCAAGCGGCTCCGCTCCATCCTGCTGGACGTCTCGTCGGCCGGGCTGACCAGCCGTGCCGAGGCGCTGCTGTACGCGGCCGACCGGGCCGAGCACATCGGTTCGGTGGTCCGCCCGGCGCTGGAACGCGGCGCCGTGGTGATCTCCGACCGCTATATCGACTCGTCCGTCGCCTACCAGGGCGCCGGGCGGGACCTCTCGCCTACGGAGATCGCGCGGATCTCGCGCTGGGCGACGGACGGGCTGGTTCCGCATCTGACCGTGCTGCTGGACGTCTCCCCGGAGACCGCGCGGGAACGGTTCACCGAGGCACCGGACCGGCTGGAGTCGGAGCCGCTGGAGTTCCACCAGCGGGTGCGGGCCGGGTTCCTGACGCTGGCCGCCGCCGACCCCGGACGGTACGTCGTCGTGGACGCCGGCCAGGAGCCGGAGGCCGTCACCACCGTCGTACGGCACCGGCTCGACCGGATGCTCCCGCTGTCCGCGGCCGAGGTCGCGGCGCTGGAGGAGGCCCGCCGCAAGGCCGAGGAAGAGGCCCGGCGCAAGGCCGAGGAGGAAGCCGCCCGCAAGGCGGAGGAGGAGCGCCTGGAGCGGGAGCGCCAGGAGCAGCTCGCCAAGCTGAGGGCCGAGGAGGAGGCCCGGCGCAAGGCCGAGGAGGAGGCCGCGCGGCAGGCCGAGGCCGAACGGCAGGCGGAGGAGGCCCGGCGGCGCGCCGAGGAGGCCCGCCGGCTCGCGGAGGAGGAGCGCCGCAAGCGGGAGGCCGAGGAGAAGGCCCGCCAGGAGGAGCAGGAGCGGCTGCGCAGGCTCGCCGAGGAGCAGGCCAGGCTGCGGGCCGAGGCCGAGGAACGGCGGCTGGAGAAGCAGCGCAAGGCGGAAGAGGCGCTGCTGAAGGCCGAGGAGGCGCGCCGGAAGGCGGAGGAGGCCAGGCTGGCGGCCGAGGCGGAGGCCGCGCGACTGGCGGCGGAGGCCGAGGAGGCGCGGCGCAGGGCCGAGACGACGGTGACGACGGAGCTGCCGGCTCCGCCGGTGCCGGAGGCCTCGGCCGGGGACTCCGCTGACTCCGTGGAGTCCGCGAACGAGGTGACCGTGCCGACGCCGATCGTCCGCCCGGACGACGAGACGCACGAGATCCCGCAGGTCCCGCAGGTCGCGCCGGAGCGGGGGGCGCGGGACGCGGACGAGACCGCGGTGCTGCCGCCGGTCCGGGACGTCGACGAGACCGCGGTGCTGCCTCCCGTACGCGATGCGGACGAGACGGCCGTGCTCCCTCCCGTAAGGGATGAGTCCGTGCGGAACGAGCCTGTACGGGACAAGCCCGTACGGGGCGAGTCGCCGGCCGACCGCGTACCGCAGGGCATTTTCCGCGACGAGGACGGTGGGACGGGCGGAGCCGACGGCGGTGCCGGGCCCAACGACCGTACGCGGGAGCTGCCGCAGATCGACCCGGAGACGGGCGCCCCGCGCCGCCGGTCCGACTGGGCGGAGGAGACCCCGCTGGACGAGGTGCCGACGCTCGCGGACGAGCTGTTCGGGCCGCACGACGACAACCGGGACGGCCGGGGCGGCGGCAAGGGCGGACCGCGCCGCGGCAGGTGAGCCCGGGGGTACGGCCCCGGTGCCGCGCTCGGCGGCCCGCCCGGGCACCGACCGGACCGGACCTGCCACTGACTGGGCACCGACCGGACCGCGCAGTACCGGTCCGGTCCGGTACCCGGTCCGGTACCCGTCCGGCCTGCGGGTTCACGCGTTGTCGTACCCACCCCTCACAATGGGGAACACGCGGCACGGTTCCGGACCACCCCCCGGGACCGGTGTCGCGGGCAGGGCCCCGGCGCGTCGGGGACCGGGGATCGGAGAAGGAGGGGTGACGGCATGACGGTCTGGGACGACCTGGTCGGTCAGGAACAGGTCGGCGAGCAGCTCGAAGCCGCCGCGCGGGACGCCGATGCGCTGGTGACGGCGGCAGCGGCGGGGACGGCTCCGCCCGAGGCGTCCAAGATGACGCACGCCTGGCTGTTCACCGGACCGCCCGGGTCCGGTCTGGCGACCGCGGCGCGGGCGTTCGCGGCGGCACTGCACTGCGTCAGCCCGGACCGCGCGCTCGGCGGCACACCGGGCTGCGGCTTCTGCGACGGCTGCCACACCAGCCTGATCGGTACGCACGCCGATGTGGAGGTCGTCCGCACGGACATGCTCTCCATCGGCGTCAAGGACACCCGCGAGCTGGTCCGCCGCGCTCAGCTCTCGCCCGCCGGCGGCCGCTGGCAGGTGATCGTCCTGGAGGACGCCGACCGGCTCACCGAAGGCGCGTGCAATGTGCTGCTGAAGGCCGTCGAGGAGCCCGCGCCGCGGACGGTGTGGCTGCTCTGCGCGCCCTCGCAGGACGATGTGCTGCCGACGATCCGCTCGCGCTGCCGGCATCTGACACTGCGGACACCGCCGGTCGCAGCGGTCGCCGATGTGCTCGTACGGCGGGACGGGATCGAGCCGGAGGCCGCCGCGGCCGCCGCCCGGGCCACCCAGGGGCATATCGCCCGGGCCCGGAAGCTGGCCACCGACGAGGGAGCGCGCGCCCGGCGCGCGACAGTGCTGAAGCTGCCGCTGCGCGTCGGTGACGTCGGCGGGGCGCTGAAGGCGGCCCAGGAGCTGATCGACGCCGCGGCCGAGGACGCCAAGCAGGTCGCCGACGAGGTCGAGGCCAAGGAGACCGAGGAGCTGAAGACCGCGCTCGGCGGGGCCCAGGGCGGCCGGATGCCCCGCGGGACGGCCTCGGCGATGAAAGAGCTGGAGGACCGGCAGAAGAAGCGCCGTACCCGTACCCAGCGGGACAGTCTGGACCTCGCGCTCAGCGATCTGACCGGCTTCTACCGGGATGTTTTGGCCCTTCAGCTCGGCAGCCGGACCGCGCTGGCCAATACGGACGTCCAGGACGCGCTGGAGCGGATCGCCCGTGAGTCGACTCCGGAGCGAACGCTGCGCCGGATGGAGGCGGTCCTGGCCTGCCGGGAGGCGCTGGGGGCGAATGTGGCACCGCTGCTGGCGGTGGAGGCGATGACGATGGCCCTGCGCGCGGGCTGAGCGCGGCGCTCCGGGGCATTCACCCGTACGGGCCCGGGTGCGGGGACAGCAAGGGAGGAAACGGACCGTATGCGAGGTGCGTCGCCTAGGCTCCGGGGATGGACCCACGCCGTTTGCTCCGCAGTTCCGCCCTCGCACTGGCAGCCACGGGCCTGCTGCTCTCCGGCTGCACCGGCGGGGGCTCCTCGTCCAGTGCCTCGGCGAACCCGTCGAAGGGCGGCTCGGGCCAGGGCGCGCGGTCCGCTCCCTCGGCGGAGCTGAAGCCCTTCTACTCCCAGAAGCCGGCATGGCGGAAGTGCGGTACCGGCGGCTTCGAGTGCGCCACGCTCAAGGCGCCGCTGGACTACGCGAAGCCCGACGGCGGCACCGTCGATCTGGCCGTGGCCCGCAAGAAGGCCACCGGCCCGGGCGCGAAGCTGGGCTCGCTGCACGTCAACCCGGGCGGGCCGGGCGGTTCCGCGGTCGACTTCCTCCAGTCGTACGCGGGCATCGGGTACCCCGCCCCGGTCCGCGCCCGCTACGACATGGTGGCCATGGACCCGCGGGGCGTGGCCCGCAGCGCGCCCGTGGAATGCCTCGACGGCAAGGCCATGGACGCGTACACCCAGGTCGACCAGACCCCGGACGACCAGCCCGACGCGGCGAAGCTGCTGACGGCACTCAAGGACTTCGCGGCGGGCTGCTCGAAGAAGTCCGGTACGGTCCTGCCCCATGTCTCCACCGCGAACACGGCCCGGGACATGGACGTCTTCCGGGCCGCGCTCGGCGACCAGAAGCTGACGTACGTCGGCGCCTCGTACGGCACGTTCCTGGGCGCGACGTACGCGGAGCTGTTCCCGGCGCGGACGGGCCGGCTGGTGCTCGACGGGGCGATGGACCCGTCGCTGTCGGCGCGGCAGCTCAACCGGGACCAGACGGAGGGCTTCGAGACGGCGTTCCAGTCCTTCGCCAAGGACTGCGTGAAACGGAAGGACTGCCCCCTGGGCCGTACCTCGGCCGCGGACGCCGGGACCCGTCTCAAGAAGTTCTTCGACCGGCTGGACGGCGAGCCGGTGGCGACGGGCGGGAGCCGGGAGCTGACCGAGTCGCTGGCGACGACGGGCGTCCTGGCCGCGATGTACGACGAGGCCGCCTGGCCCCAGCTCCGGGTCGCACTCACCGACGCGATGGCCGGCCGGGGCGCGGGGCTCCTGGGGCTCGCCGACTCCTACTACGAGCGCGACACCGACGGCACGTACTCGAACCTGATGTTCGCCAACGCGGCCGTGAACTGCCTGGACTCCCCGCCGGCCTTCCCGGACGAGGCAGAGGTCCGGGCGGCGGTGCCCGACTTCGAGCAGGTCTCGCCGACCTTCGGCCGGAACTTCGCGTGGGCGGCCCTGAACTGCGCGTACTGGCCCACCCCCGCCACCGGCACCCCGCACCGCATCGAGGCGAAGGGCGCCTCCCCGATCCTGGTCGTCGGCACCACCCGCGACCCGGCAACCCCCTACAAGTGGTCCCGCGCCCTCGCCGCCCAGCTCGACTCGGGCCGCCTGCTCACGTACGACGGCGACGGCCACACGGCGTACGGCCGCGGCAGCGACTGCATCGACACGGCGATCAACACCTACCTCCTGGAGGGCACCCCGCCCCAGGACGGCAAGCGCTGCCGCTGAGGCCACCAGCGGCGGGACCGGTTCCGGCCCCGGAACCGGTCCCGCCGCTGGTCGGAAGGGGGATGGTCGGGAGCACTCCCGATAACCCTGTAGACTCAGCTCCGCTGCTGATGCGAACGTTCTCTCGTAGAAAAGTTGCGTCGGGGTAACGCCGCCTTAGCTCAGTTGGCCAGAGCAACGCACTCGTAATGCGTAGGTCTCGGGTTCGAATCCCGAAGGCGGCTCAGTAGGAGAACCCCAGGTCACCAAGATCGTGACCTGGGGTTTTCTCATGTCCGGACAGGGTTCCCGGAGGGGTTTCCGCTGGTTTCCGGGGTGGTGTCGAAATGAGGGGCGCTCGGGCGTCGACGGAGTGAGCGGGGTGGCGATCGGCTCCCGCGTACGACGTCACAGGAGGTCTTCATGAGCACCACTGCCCGACCCGGGATGCCCACCCTGGCGCTGGTGAGCCGACAGGTCGTCGTCGGGGCTCCGCCGGCGGTGATCTTTGCGTTGCTGGCCGCGCCGGGGGAGCACGCCGGGCTGGACGGCAGTGGTGAGGTGCAGGGGGTTGTGGAGGGGCCGGTGCGGCTGGAGCAGGGGGCGGTGTTCCGGATGCGGATGAAGGGCTATACGACCACCAACACCGTGGTGGAGTTCGAGCAGGACGCCCTGATCGCATGGCGGCACCGCGGGCGGCATGTGTGGCGGTGGGAGTTGCGGGCGGTGCCCGGCGGTACCGAGGTCACGGAGACGTTCGACTACACCGCCAAGCGGGCCCGGCGGCTGGTGGAGCTCGCGGGCTTTCCGCGGCGGGCCGGTACGGCGATCGACCGGACTCTCGGGGCGTTGCAGGCGCGGTTCGCCTGAGCGGCCGGCCGGGGCGCCCGGGTTCCGGCCGGCCGGAAAAAATGCCTGTCCTACGCTGTCGAAACCTTGCCCGTACGCGCGTCGGACAGGTGAGAGGCGGTACCGCCGCCGCAAGGAAGGGAATGCCATGCGCTACATCCTGATGTCGCACGTCGACGACTCCGCCCTGGTGGGAATGGCCCCCGAGGAGTTCGGGGCCGTGATGGAACGTTTCGTGTCCTTCACCCAGGCGCTCGCCGAGTCCGGAGTGCTGCGCGGTGCGGAGCAGTTGCAGCCCGCCGATACGGCGACCACGGTGCGGAACCGGCAGGGGGACGTCCTGCTCACCGACGGGCCGTACGCCGAGCTGACCGAGTCCTTCGGCGGCTTCTGGATCGTGGAGGCCGCCGATCTGGACACCGCGCTGAAGTACGCGGCCGACTGCCCGGCCGCGGACTTCGGTTCGGTCGAGGTCCGGCCCCTGGCCGAGCTGGGCTGAGCGGATGCCGAACCCGGTCGAGGTCGCCGTCGAACAGGTCTACCGGGCCGAATGGCCCGCGCTGGTGGCCGGTCTGGCCCGGTGGACCGGGGACCTCGACCGGGCCGAGGACGCCGCCGCCGACGCGGTCGCCACGGCCTTCGAAACCTGGCCCCGCGACGGGATCCCCGCCCGGCCGGGAGCCTGGCTGCAGACCGCGGCCCGCCGCAAGGTCCTCGACCGGCTGCGCCGCGACCGGGTCGCCGTGGAGAAACTCGCCGCCCTGGCCGGTGAGCTGCGCGACGAACCGGCCGCCGACAGCGTCGGCGATCCCGACGACCCGTTCGCCGCCGTCCACTGGTCCGACACCGCGGCCGAGGACCTTCTCCGGCTGGTCTTCACCTGCTGCCACCCGGCCCTCGCCCCTTCCGCCCAGGTGCCGCTCGCCCTGCGTCTGCTGTGCGGACTGACCGCCGCCGAAACCGCCCGGCTGCTGCTCACCACCGAACCGACCGTCGCCCAGCGCCTGGTCCGCGCCAAACGGAAGATCCGCGACGCCGGGATCGCGCTGGAGATACCGCCCCGCGCCGCCTGGCCCGACCGGCTGGACGCCGTGCTGACCGTCATCGGCCTGGTCTTCACCGAAGGGCATACGGCGGTCGAAGGACCGGAGTTGATCCGCGCCACCCTGTGCGACGAGGCACTGCGTCTGGCGGCTCTGCTCCGCAGGCTGCTGCCCGACGAACCCGAAGTCCTCGGGCTGTCGGCACTCCTGTTGCTCACCGACGCCCGGCGCGATGCCCGCACCGACGGCGACGACCTGGTGCTCTTCGCCGATCAGGACCGCAGCCGCTGGCGGTGGGACGATATCGGCCGGGGGCTCGCGCTGGCGGCGGGCGCCCTGCGCCGGAGCGGTGACCGGCCGGGCCGGTGGGTGCTGGAGGCCGCTATCGCCGCCCTCCGGGTCCAGCCCGTGCCGGACCTGGAAGCCGTCGTCACCCTCTACGACCGGCTCGCCGAACAGGCACCGTCCCCGGCGGTCCTGGCCAACCGTGCCGCTGCCATCGCTCTCGCCCGCGGGCCCGCCGCCGGTCTCGCCGCTCTGGAGGGTGTCCGGGCCGCTCCCGGGGACCACCGGCTGCTGGTGCTCGGCGCCGAGCTTACGGCCGGGCTCGGCCGGTATCCCGAAGCGCGGGAGCTGATGAGCCGTGCGGTCGAGGCGGCCCGCAACGATGTCGAACGCCGCCATCTGCGGCGACGACTCGACAGCTTGTAATCTTTGAATGTGCTGAACGATCCTTACGAAATCTCTTCCGGTGTGCCCTCCGTCAAGGACTACCGGCGGCTTCGCACGGAATCCGGGCTCTCGGACAAGAGCGAGGCGGCGGCCGCGGCCGGGCTGCCGAACACCTGGTACGGCGTGCTGGTGCGGTACGAGGGGCGGGCCGTCGGGATGGGGCGGGTGATCGGGGACGGGGGGACCGCTTTCCAGGTCGTCGACGTCTGTGTGCTGCCCGCGCACCAGGGGAAGGGCCTCGGCAAGGTGATCATGGAGTCGCTGACGGCGGAGCTGGAGCGGCGCGCGCCCGCGGGGGCCTATGTGTCGCTGATCGCGGACGGGCCCGCCCGTTTTCTCTACGAGCGGTACGGTTTCGCCGATGTGTCCGGGCACGGGTCGGTCGGGATGTACTGGGCCAAGAGCGTCGGCTGATCCGGGAGGGGTGGCGAAGTGTTCGTCGAGCGGGTATCCGTGCCGTACGGGCTGGCGCCGGACGCGGCCGGGCGCGGGCAGTGGCCGTACACCGTGCCGGCGGTCGCCCGGTTGCTGGACGAGGGGCTCGTCTTCGAGCGTCCGGTGACCTTTCTGGTCGGGGGCAACGGCTCGGGGAAGTCCACCCTGGTCGAGGCGATCGCGGAGAGCTTCAAACTCGATGCCTACGGCGGGCGGATGGCCCGCCGCTACGGGCGGCCCGACGCGTCGAAGACGGCGCTGGGCGAGGTGCTGCGGGCGGATACGACCCGGGCGGGGGCGCGGATGCTCGCCGGGCCGCGCAGCAAGAAGAAGGGTTTCTTCCTGCGGGCCGAGACCGCGTTCGACATGACCGAGAACCTCGGCGGGGTGCCGGGGTACTGGGCCGAGGACACCAGCGCGATGAGCCACGGCGAAGGCTTTCTGACCATGTTCCGGGCGATGTTCGACGGCCCCGGTTTCTATGTCATGGACGAACCCGAGGCCGCGCTCTCGTTCACCTCCTGTCTCCAGCTCGTCGGGCTGATGCACGAACTCGGCCGCAGCGGTGCGCAGATCGTCTGTGCCACCCATTCGCCCGTGCTGGCCGGTACCCCGGGCGCGGACATCGTCGAGGTGGGCGAGCACGGCTTCCACCGGACGGCGTGGAAGGACCTGGAGCTGGTCGACCACTGGCGGCGGTATCTGGGCAATCCGGACGCCTATCTGCGCCATATCGTCGAGTAGGAGGGAGGAGGGAGGAGGGAGGAGGGAGGAGGGAGGAGGGAGGAGGGAGGAGGGAGGAGGGAGGAGGGAGGAGAGGGAGAGGGGGTGGGCAGGGAACCCCGGACGGAGTGCCTAGCCCGGTGTCTCCGTGACGGTGCGCAGGAACTCCCGCAGGGTGTCGGGGATTCCGGCCGCGGTGAGGCCGCCGCCCTGGGCCAGGGCGGGGGAGCCGCCGCCGCGGCCGTTCAGGAGGTGTTTGACCAGGGCGGCGGCGTTCAGGCCGGTGGTGACTGCGGGCAGGTTGAGGGCGACGACCAGGTTTCCGGCGGGGGTGGCGACGGCGGCCGCGCCCGGGGTGTCCGCGGGGAGGCGGTCCCGGATCGCCGTGGCCAGGGCGCGGGCGTCGTCGGCCGGGTCTTCGGTGGTCGTGGTGACCGCCCGGACGGAGCCTGCGGAGACGGCCCCGGCGGCGAGTTCGGCGGCGCGGGCTCCGGTGGCCTGCTGCCTGAGGCGGGCGTTCTCGCGGTCGGCGGCCTTGAGGCGGTCCAGCAGGCCCGCGATCCGGTCCGGGAGTTCGGCGCGGGGCGCGCCGAGCTGTTCCGCGATCCGGGAGACGAGGTCGCGTTCGCGGGCGAGGTAGCCGAAGCCCTCGACACCCACGGCCGCCTCCAGCCGGCGCATCCCGGAACCGACGGAGGACTCGGCGGTCAGCGCGACCGTACCGATCTGCGAGGCGTGGTCGACATGGGTGCCGCCGCACAGTTCGCGGGACCAGGCCCCGCCGATCTCGACGACGCGGACCTTCTCGCCGTAGACCTCGTCGAAGAGGGCGAGCGCGCCCAGCTCCTTCGCCTCGGGGAGGGGCATCCAGCGGACGCCGACCGGCAGATCGCGGCGGAGGGCCCGGTTCGCGGACTCCTCGATCTCGCCGCGGACCGTGGGGGAGAGGGCGCCGCGCCAGGGGAAGTCCAGCCGGAGGTAGCCGGGCCGGTTGTACGAGCCGGACTGGAGGGCGGTCGGGCCGAGGACCTCGCGGAGGGCGGCGTGCAGAACATGGGTGCCGGAGTGGGCCTGGCGGGCGCCGAGCCGCCACTCGGGGTCGACGGCGGCGGCCACGGCGTCCCCGGTGGCCAGCTCCCCCGAGGTGACCCGGACCCGGTGGACCACCAGGCCCGGCAGCGGGCGCTGCACATCGAGCACCTCGGCCTCCGCCGAGGCGCCGGAGATCCGGCCCGCGTCACTGTCCTGGCCGCCGGATTCCGCGTAGAACGGGGAGCGGTCCAGTACGACGGAGACGAGGTCGCCCTCCGAGGCGGCGGGCACCGGTCCGGCGGGCCCGAGCAGGGCGAGCACCGTGGACTCCGTGGTCAGCGCGGACCAGGCGCGCCAGTCGGTCGGCCCGTGGGCGTCCAGCACCGCGCGGAGCGCCGAAGTGTCCGACGTACCGCCCGACTTACGGGCCCGGGCGTCCGCGCGGGCCCGTTCGCGCTGGGCGTTCATCAGGGCGGTGAAGCCCTCCCGGTCGACCTCGACGCCCTGTTCGGCGGCCATTTCCAGGGTGAGGTCGACGGGGAAGCCGTAGGTGTCGTGGAGGAGGAACGCCTGGGCGCCGGGCAGTACCCGTCCGCCGTCCGCCCTGACCGCGGCGACGGCGGTGTCGAGGACGGTGGTGCCCTGCTTGAGGGTGGTGCGGAAGGCGTCCTCCTCGCCGTACGCCCGGTCGGCGATCCGGGCGAAGCCCTCGGCGACCTCCGGGTAGGAGGGGGCCATGCAGTCCCGGGCGACGGGCAGCAGCTCGGGCAGAGCCGGGTCCCGGAAGCCGAGCCGGCGCATGGAGCGGACCGAGCGGCGGAGGATCCGGCGCAGGACGTAGCTGCGGCCCTCGTTGCCCGGGGTGGTGCCGTCGGCGAGCAGCATCAGGGCCGTACGGACATGGTCGGCGACGACCCGGAGCCGGACGTCGGCCTCCTCGTCGGCGCCGTACCGCACCCCCGCGAGTTCGGCGGCGCGGTCCAGGACGGGGCGGGTCTCGTCGATCTCGTAGAGGTTGTCGACGCCCTGGAGGAGGGTGGCCATCCGCTCCAGGCCCATTCCGGTGTCGATATTGCGCCGGGGCAGTTCGCCCAGGATCGGATAGCCGCTCTTGCCGGGGCCCTCGCCGCGCTCGTACTGCATGAAGACCAGGTTCCAGAACTCCATGTAGCGGTCCTCGTCGACCGCCGGGCCGCCCGCGCGGCCGAGGGCGGGGCCCCGGTCGTAGTACAGCTCGGAGCAGGGGCCGCAGGGTCCCGGGACGCCCATGGACCAGAAGTTGTCCTCGTCGCCCCGGGCCACGATGCGGGCGTCGGGGAGCCCCGCGACCTTCCGCCAGATCGCCCGGGACTCGTCGTCGGAGTGGTGGACGGTCACCCAGATCCGGTCCGGGTCGAGGCCGTATCCGCCGTCCGCGACGGGGGTGGTGGAGAGCTGCCACGCATAGGTGACGGCCTCCTCCTTGAAGTAGTCCCCGAAGGAGAAGTTGCCGTTCATCTGGAAGAAGGAGCCGTGCCGGGTGGTCTTGCCGACCTCCTCGATGTCCAGGGTCCGGACGCACTTCTGCACGCTGGTCGCCCGCGGCCACGGCGGGGCCTGCTCGCCGGTCAGATACGGCTTGAAGGGGACCATGCCCGCGTTGACGAAGAGCAGCGTCGGATCCGGGGTGGGCAGCGGCGCACCGGGGACGACGGTGTGGCCCCTGGCGGCGAAGAAGTCCAGGAAGCGGGAGCGGATATCGGCGGTGCGCACGGTTCCTCCGAGGGGTGAGGGGGCCTGGCCGGGGTTACGCGATACGGGCCGCGGCCTCGGCGACCGGGTGGAGGGCCGCGTACTCCAGGGGTGCCGACGGGTCGATCGACACGCCGAGCTGCGCCGGGGCGGCCTCCGCCCGGACCAGGAGATCTCCTACGGCGGCGATCATGGCGCCGTTGTCGGTGCACAGGGTCAGCGGCGGAACCCGCAGCTCCACCCCGGCCGCCGCACACCGCTCCTCGGCCAGGGCGCGGACCCGGGAGTTCGCCGCGACCCCGCCGACCACCACCAGGGTGCCGACCTCGTAGGCCCGGCAGGCGGCCAGCGCCTTACGGGTCAGGACGTCCGCGACCGCCTCCTGGAGGGAGGCGGCGCCGTCGGCCACCGGCAGTTCGGTGCCGTCGAGCCGGTGCTTCTCGGCCCAGCGGGCGGCGGCGGTCTTCAGCCCGGAGAAGGAGAAGGCGTACGGGTCGTCGCGCGGCCCGGTCAGCGGGCGGGGGAAGGCGACCGCGCACGGGTTGCCCTCCCGGGCGGCCCGGTCGATGGCCGGTCCGCCGGGATAAGGCAGCCCGAAGACCCGCGCCACCTTGTCGAAGCACTCGCCCGCCGCATCGTCCACGGTGTCACCCAGATGGATGATCGGGTCCCGGACGAGATCCCGCACCAGCAGCAGCGAGGTGTGCCCGCCCGACACGATCAGGACCATGCAGGGGTCGGGCAGCGGGCCGTGCTCCAGGGTGTCGGCGGCCACATGTCCGGCGAGATGGTGCACCCCGTACAGCGGTACGCCTGCCGCGTAGGCCAGGCCCTTCGCACCGGCCAGGCCGACCTGGAGCGCGCCCGACAGGCCCGGCCCGGTGGTCACGGCGACCGCGTCGAGGTCGGAGAGCCGGAGTCCCGCCTGGTCCAGGGCCTCCCGTACCACAGGGTTGAAGGACTGCAGATGGGCCCGGGCGGCGATCTCCGGGACCACGCCGCCGAAGCGGGCGTGCTCGTCCATGCTCGACGCCACGACGTGCGCCAGCAGTCTGCCGCCGGACACGATTCCCGCGCCGGTCTCGTCGCACGACGACTCGATGCCGAGTACTACTGGTGAGCCCATGGCGGTCCCTCGCGCCTTTCCCCGGCCTGCTGCGCGGCCTGATGCGGGTGGAGTGCAGTTGCAATAAGTGTGCAACAAGGGTGGGGGTGGTGCGGCCGGGGGATCGGCCGGGCGCATCGGAGGGGGCCCTCGGCGGGGGTATCCGGGTCCCTCGGCGGCGCGTCGGGTTCAGCCGGTGAACTGGGCACGGGTGGGGGAGGGGACCGGCAGCGGGCGGGCGGGGCCGGTGCTCAGACCGTCGAAGATCATGGCCAGATAGCGCTGCCAGAGCCCCGGCGCCTCCTCGCTGATGCTGAGGACCGCCTGGGAGGCGGCGCTGAGCAGCAGCACGATGTCCAGCCCCGTGACATCGTCGCGGACCGCCCCGGCCTCCCGGGCCCGGCCGACCAGGGTGTCGGCCACATCGGCGAGCCGCTCGCGCGAGGTGCGGACGGTGACCTCGGAGCGCGAGAGGGCGGCCGCGGCCTGGCAGAAGGAGCGGTCGCGGGCCTGGATCTCGGTGCCGATGGTCATGAACTCCAGCAGCGCGGCCCCGGGGTCGTCCGCCGTGGCAAGGCGTTCCCCGGCGGCGACCAGCTCTTCGAGACGGTCGCTGAAGATCTCGGCCAGCAGTTGTTCCTTGGTGTCGAAGTGGCGGAAGACGGTCCCCTTGCCCACGCCAGCGCGCGTGGCGATGCGGGTGATCGACACGTCCATGCCGTTCTCGGCGAACTCGGCGGTCGCGGCGTCCATCAGCAGTCGTCTGTTGCGTACGGCGTCGGCTCTTGTCATGGCACCCATCCTACCTAAGCGGACCGTGCGGTCCGGTTCTGTGCTACGGTTCAGAACATGACCGGGCGGTCCGTTTATCGGAACGGGGCGTACGGAGTGCCTGGCCGGCCCCTGCTCGCGGGGGAGCGGCACAGGCGCGGCACGGCGGCAGAAGCAGAAGCAGAAGCAGACGCCGGCAAGCAGAAGCAGCAAGCAGTACGAGAAGCAGTACGAGAGTGAGAGGAAACGTCATGGACGTCCGCGGCTACGAGACCGGCCCCATCAAGGCGGAGGCGGCCTTCACCTCCGACTTCCCCCTGGACAACCGGTACTCCACGCAGGACATCGCCGACATGCTGGAGCGTGAGCGCCCCAACATGGACATCCGTCCCGGCATGCGGCACAAGTACACCCCGCTGCGCTTCGACCCGGCCACCGGCGTCAAGTACATCGGCGGCCGCTACCTCTTCGACACCTGGGAGAACGTCCTCGACTACAACCACTTCACCAACGAGGAGCTGTACCCCGAGCCGGGTGTGAAGTTCTGGTCCCGCTTCCCGGGCGTGGACAAGCACTACTGGAAGGTGACCGGCGCGCACGACTTCAAGCCGATGGCCACCTCGCACCACATCAACCGGTTCGAGCGCTACTCCTACACCGGCGGCGACGTCGAGACGCTGCTGGCCGAGGTCTGGCCCGCCATCCGCGACGAGGCCGAGAAGCAGGGCCTCTCCAGCGTCTGGCTGATGTTCCAGCCGGAGGAGAAGCAGATCGGCATCCTGACGGTCGCCGAGAAGGCGGGCGACGCCGACCCGGCCGCGGCCGTCTCCAAGGGGCTGGAGTACCTGGAGCGCCTGGACGCCTTCGGCCGCTTCCTGCCGCAGGCGCTCGGCACCGAGCAGCTCATGGACCGGACCAGCCTGATCATCTCCTCCTGGCTGCCGGAGTCCCGGGCCCTCGGCGGGGCGCACTCGTCCTTCGATGTGTCGCCGCCGCACCCGAAGCCGCAGATCTGACGCCGGGAGGCGGCAGGCCGGACCGGTGAAGAGCCGGATCGGTGAAGAGCCGGACCGGTGAAGAGCCGGACCGGTGAAAACCGGTGACGGGCGGCGCAGGACGGGCGCCCGGTCGGAACACCCTCACGGTTCCGGCCGGGCGCCCGCGCCGTTCCGCGGGCGGCGCGGCGCGGTGCGGTGCGGTGCGGTGCCGTCGTACGGCAGGGCCGGGGAGCGGGGCCGGGGCCGTACGCCGACACTGACACCGGCGCGGTGCGGGTCGGGACCGGGGCCGTACGGACCGGTCCGCTCAGTCCGTCCCGGCCGGGCGCGCCGTCAGGTCCAGACTCCCCGGTACGGCCGCGAACGCGCGGTCCGTCAGGGCGATCAGCTCCGGCCGGCCCGCGTCCGCCGGGCCGGTCGACCAGGCGTGCAGCGCGCACCGGAAGGCCGCCACGGTGATCTCCAGTGCGATCCGCAGCCGCAGTTCGTCCGTCCCCGGCTCGGCCGGAAGCGTGTCGTCCGCCTCCAGCGGGCCCAGCCCGGTGGCAAGCAGCGCCAGTACGGCGTCCGCGGTCTCCGCGCAGTGCTGAAGGCTGTGCGCCGCGAGCGACGGGACCCGCTCCACCAGCCTGCGGCTCTCGGCGAACTGCCGCTCCCACTCCCCGTCCATCCGCTCCAGCGCGGTGATCAGGGTCCGGTGCAGCGCGCCGAGGACCGGGCCGGAGAGCCCGGTCTCCCGCTCCCGCAGGTTCTCCCGCAGAACGTCGAGGAAGGCGGACCAGAACTCCTTCTCCGGCGCCAGCGCCACATCCTCCTTCGAGTCGAAGTAGCGGAAGAAGGTGCGCTTGGAGATCTCGACCTCGTCGGTGAGGTCGTCGAGCGTCGTCCGGTCGAAGCCGTCCCGGGTGTAACGCGTGAGCGCCGTGTCGACCAGGGCGCGCCGGGTCCGCAGCCGCTTGCGCTCGCGCAGCGGCAGCTCTCTCCCGTCTCTCCCGCCGGTGCTCCCCGGCTGCCTCTCCGGCTCGCTCTCCGGCTCGCTCTCCCGGTTCTTCTCCGGCCTTCTCCCGGGTCGGCCGGTCGCGGTGCTCATACCGGCGAGTGTAGGCGGGCCGGCCGGCGGAATAAGGGGCTCGCCCCCTGCGTTTGCCTCTCATAGGCAAGTGCCACTGAGTGACATTTTCTAGGTTCTCTCTTGCGGCGCCTGCCACCCCGTCCCGGGCGACCCGCGCCCCGGACTCCCGGCTCCACAGAACCGACCGGAGGACCATCCATGCGTGCCCTGATCGCCGACCGCTCCGCCCCCGGGCAGCTGCGCCTCGCCGAAGCCCCCGACCCCGTCCCCGCGCCGAACCAGGCGCTCGTACGGATCACGGCGATCTCGCCCAACCCGGCCGAGTTCCGCTATATCCTTCCGGCCGTTCCGGACGGCGCGGTGATCGGCTGGGACGCCGCGGGCGTGGTCGAGCGGGCCGCCGCCGACGGCTCCGGACCGGCGGCCGGCACCCCCGTGACCACCCTCGGCCTCGCCGCGGGCTGGGCGGAGCTGCGGGCCGTCGACACGGCGCTCGTCGGCACCGTCCCCGAGGGCGCCGACCCCGGCGAGATGAGCACCCTGCCCGTCTCGGCCGGGACCGCGCTGCGCGCCCTGCGGAAGCTGGGCCCGGTCCTGGGCCGCCGGGTCCTGATCACCGGGGCCTCGGGCGCGGTCGGCCGGTTCGCCGTCCAGCTCGCCGCCCGGGCCGGGGCGTACGTCGTCGCGGTGGCCCGGAAGCCGGAGCTCGCCGCCGAACTGCGCGCCCTCGGCGCCGACGAGGTCGTCACCGGCCCCGGCGGAGTCACCGCACCGGTCGACGGAGTGCTGGACCAGGTCGGCGGGCCCGACCTCGCCGCCTACTTCGGCCTGCTCGGCGAGGGCGGCACGCTCGTCCTGACCGGCGCGGCCTCCGGCGGCTCCACCGTCTTCGAACCGGGCGCCCTGCTCGCCGACCCGGCCCGCCAGGACCGCACCATCGTCACCTTCTTCGAGATGTCCGGCGACGGTATCGACCGGGACCTGACCTGGCTGGCCGCCGAGGTCGCCGCGGGCAGGCTCCGTCCCCACATCGCCGTACGCGGCGACTGGGCCGGGCCCGAAGCGGCCGGGATCCTCGACGCCGTACGCGAGAGCCGGCTCGCCGGAAAGGCCGTACTGGACCTGTCCTGACCGGTCCCGGCTGCCGCAGAGCCCGCCCGTGACGGCGACGGCCCGGTTCCCCCGCGGAACCGGGCCCCCACCCCCTGCCACGCATCGCACGAATCCTCCCCGGGGCCCGCCCACCGGTGCCCCGCCCACCGAAGGAACCGCCATGAACACCCCCCGTGTCCCGCTCTCCGTCCTCGACCTCGCCCCGATCCGCAACGACCGGCCGGCCGCCGACGCCCTGGCCAACACCGTCGCGCTGGCCCGGGCCGCCGAGGCGTACGGCTACCGCCGCTTCTGGATCTCCGAGCACCACAACACCCCGGCGATGGCCAGCTCCGCGACCGCGATCATCATCGGGCAGGTCGCCGCGGCCACCGAGCGCATCAAGGTCGGCGCGGGCGGCATCATGCTGCCCAACCACGCCCCGTACGTGGTCGCCGAGCAGTTCGGCACCCTCGACGCCTACCACCCCGGCCGGATCGACCTCGGCCTGGGCCGGGCGCCCGGCACCGACCCGTGGACCACCCGCGCTCTGCGGCGCGAGCACCGGAGCGGCGCCGACTTCCCCGAGCTGGTCGCCGAACTCCGCGGCTACCTGGCCCCCGGCAGCGCCGAGCGCAAGGTTCGCGCGATCCCGGGCGAGGGCTCCGGCGTCCCCGTTTTCGTCCTCGGCTCCAGCACCTTCGGTGCGGCGCTCGCCGCCCGCGAGGGGCTGCCGTTCGTTTTCGCCTCGCACTTCGCGCCGGACCAGCTCGGCACCGCGCTGGAGCTGTACCGCGCCGGATTCCGCCCGTCGGCGACCCTGGCACGGCCGTATGCGGTCGTCGCGGCCAACGCGGTCGTCGCCGATACGGAGACCGAGGCCGTACGGATCTTCAGCTCGCTCCAGCAGAAGTTCCTGACGCACTTCCGCGGAGGCATGGAGTTCCGGCCGCCGGTGGACGACATCGACGCCCTGTGGTCCCCGCAGGAGGCGCAGATGGTGAACGGGATGCTCGCCGAGTCCTACGTCGGCACCCCGGACACCGTCCGCCGCGGCCTCGAAGGGCTCGTCGACCGCACCGGCGCCGACGAGCTGATGATCCTCGGCGAGGCATGGGACTTCGACGCCCGGCTGCGCTCGTACGAACTGCTCGCCAAGGCCTGGAGCCTCTGACCCACCGCCACGAAAGGCACGAAAGAAAGGAAAGACCGTGCACGCGCCCGCCGCCCTCTTCGAGCCCGTCCGGCTCGGCGACCTCACCCTGCCCAACCGTATGGTCATGGCCCCGATGAGCCGTGCCCGCGCGGACGCCGACGGCACCCCGGGCACGCTGATGGCCGACTACTACGCCCAGCGCGCCACCGCCGGGCTGATCGTCGCCGAGGGCACCCACCCGGTCGCCGCCGGGGCCATCGGACCCGGCGCCCCCGGGCTGTTCACCGACGCCCACCAGGACGGCTGGGCCCGGGTCGCGGACGGGGTGCACGCGGCGGGCGGACGCGTCTTCCTCCAGCTGATGCACGCGGGCAGGCTGGCCCACCCCGGCTTCCTGCCCGCAGGCGTCCGGCCGGTCGCCCCCTCGGCGGTGGCCGCCGACGCCCTCGTCCACACCGGGGACGGCCGGGTCCCGGCCGTCGTCCCGGACGCCCTCACCGACGGTGAACTGCGCGGGCTGGTCGACGGGTTCGTCCACTCCGCCTGCCGGGCGGTCGCCGCGGGCCTGGACGGCGTGGAGATCCATGCCGCCAACGGCTATCTGCTCCACCAGTTCCTCGCGGAGAACGCCAACCTCCGCACCGACCGCTGGGGCGGTGACGCGGCGGGCCGGATCCGGCTGACCGTGGAGATCGCCCGCGCGGTCGCCGGGACCGTCGGCCCGCACCGGGTCGGGCTGCGGATCTCCCCCGCCAACCCCTTCGGCGGCCTGGTGGAGGACGACCCGTACACCACCTATACGGAGCTGGTCCGCGCCCTCGCCCCGCTGGGCCTCGCCTATCTGCACCACGGCGAGACGGGCACGGAACTCGACACGGCGGTACGGGAGCTGTGGCCCGCGGCCCTGCTGGTCACCCCGCTCCCGGCCGACCGCGACAAGCCGGAGGCCGCCGCCCACGCCCTGGCCCGCGGCGCGGACCTGGTCTCCTTCGGCCGCGACTTCCTCGCCAACCCGGACCTGGTCGCCCGCTGCCGTATCGGCGCCCCGCTCAACGAGGTCCGCCCGGCGGGCTTCTACGGCGGCGGTGCGGCGGGCTACACGGACTATCCGGCCCTGGGGCCGGCGCCGTTCAATCCGTGCACCCAGTGCTGAGCGGGGTGGTGGGGCGGGCGCGCTGAGCCCGCGACCTGGGGTGGCGCGGCCCCGGACGGCGGGACCTGCGGCGGCGGGCGCGCTGAACCCGTGACCTCGGGCGGCGGGCGCGCTGAGCCCGCGACCTGCGGCGGCGGGGCCCTGGGCGCCCCCGGCCCCGCCCCCGATCGGCGACGGCCGTCGGTTGGTTCGGTTTCGGCCATCAACCCACTGGCGGGCAACGGGATTTGGTCATGATCCCTCTTCCTCCCCAGGAGCGGGTAGCGGGGACCGTTCCCGGCATCTCGTCGACCGACCCCGCAGAGCAGGGAGTCACCTTGTTCTTCACCGAACGTCAGAGCCGTGGGGCGGCGTCCGTCACCGCCGTGCTCGCGGCGGCGACTCTTGTCGCCGGGCTGACCAGTACGAACGCCTTCGCGGCCCCCGGTGGGTCCGGGCAGCAGGGCGAGAGCAGGACCGCCGGGGCCGGGGGGCTCCGCTGGGTCACGCTGATCACGGGGGACCGGGTCGGGGTGGACGGCCGGGGGCGGGCCGTGGCCGTGGACCGGGGGGAGGGGCGGGAGAAGATATCCGTCAGGACCTGGACCGAGAAGGGGCGGACCTACGCCGTTCCGCGCGACGCCGAGAAGCTGATCGCGCAAGGGACCGTCGACCGGCGGCTCTTCGACGTCACCACGCTCAGCACCCCGGAGAGCCTGCGGGCCTACCGCAAGGGCCTCAAGGCCATCGTCGTCTACGAGGGCTCCTCGGCGGCCGCCGCCCGCAAGGGGGTACGGGGGGACGCCGAGGTACAGCGGACGCTGCCGTCGCTGAACGCGGACGCGGTGACCGTCTCCGGGCCGGACGCGGGCGCGCTGTGGAGCACCCTCACCCGTACCGCGGAGGGGCGGAAGGCGGAGAAGGGCGCCCTGGCGGCCCGGACCGCGCCGGGGATCTCCCGGGTCTGGCTGGACGCCGTGCGCACCGCCAGCCTGGACAAGAGCGTGGCGCAGATCGGGGCCCCGAAGGCCTGGCAGGCCGGATACGACGGGACGGGCGTCACCATCGCCGTCCTGGACACCGGGGTGGACGAGACCCACGCCGATCTCAAGGGCCGGGTCACCGCGGAGGCCAACTTCTCCGACTCGCCCGACACCGAGGACCGCAGCGGCCACGGGACCCATGTCGCGTCGACCGCGGCGGGCACCGGCGCCCACTCGGGCGGCAAGTACAAGGGCGTCGCTCCCGGCGCCAAGCTGCTCAACGGCAAGGTCCTCGGCGACCACGGCGGCGGCAGCGACTCCGGGGTCCTCGCGGGTATCGACTGGGCGGTGGCCCAGGGCGCCGACATCATCAATATGAGCCTCGGCGGCGAGGACACCCCCGAACTGGACCTGCTGGAGGCGCGGGTCAACCAGCTGACGAAGGAGAAGGGCGTCCTCTTCGCCATCGCGGCCGGTAACGAGGGCCCGTCGGCCCGTACCGTCAACTCCCCCGGCAGCGCGGAAGCCGCCCTGACCGTCGGCGCGGTGGACGACGCCGACCGGATGGCCGACTTCTCCAGCGTCGGGCCGCGGGTCGGCGACGGCGGCGCCAAGCCCGACCTCACCGGGCCCGGTGTCAACATCACCGCGGCCTCCGCGCCCGGCAGCGAGATCGCCCGGCAGTACGGCGAGAATCCGCCCGGCTACACCACCATCTCCGGCACCTCCATGGCCACCCCGCACGCCGCGGGCGCCGCCGCCCTGCTCAAGCAGCGCAACCCCGCCTGGACCGGCGAGCGCATCAAGTCCGTGCTCACCGGCTCCGCCAAGGACGGCGGGCACGGCGTCTTCCAGCAGGGCACCGGCCGGCTCGCCGTCGACCGGGCCCTGGAGCAGAGCGTCGTCGCCGACGAGACCAGCATCTCCTTCGGCCTCCAGCGCTGGCCGCACACCGACGACCAGGCCGTCACCAAGCAGATCACCTACCGCAACCTCGGCGCCCAGGACATCGACCTGGAGCTGGCGGTCCGCGGTCTCGACCCGAAGGGGCAGCCCGCCGAGGCCGGTTTCTTCACCCTCGGCGCCACCCGGGTCACCGTGCCCGCCGGTGGTACGGCCACCGTGCCGCTGACGGCCGACACCAAGATCGGCGGCAGCAACGACGGCGCGTACACCGCCACCGTCACCGCGACCGGCGGCGGGCAGACCGTACGCACCACGGCGGCCGTGGACCGCGAGGTCGAATCGTACGATCTGACCCTCAACTACAAGGGTCCCGACGGCAAGCCCAGCAGGGACTTCGTCAGCTTCGCCGGACAGCTCGCCGGGGTCGCGGGCGGCCACTTCTTCGACGGCAGCGGCAAGCCCACCGTGAAGTACCGGCTGGCGAAGGGCGATTACGTCCTCAACGCGATGCGGCTTGTGGAGACCCCCTCGGGCGTCTCCGAGGACCGGCTGGTCCACCCCAAGCTGGCGCTGACCAAGGACACCGTCGTCGAGGTCGACGCGCGCCTCGCCAAGCCCGTCCGGATGAGCGTCCCGGACACCAAGGCGAAGATGACCGGTGCCCGGACGTCGTACGAGATCGACAACGGCCGCGGCGGCTCCATCGGCTCCGGTGAGTTCCTCGGCACCTTCGACCGCTACCGCACCGGACAGCTCGGCCCGAAGCAGCCTTCGGGCGTCAAGCTCTTCGAGTCGTTCAACGGCCAGTGGGAGCGCGGTGCCGGGCTCCAGTACAACGCTGCCGTGGGCGGTCCGGTGAAGCAGCTCTCCTCCGGCCTCACCACGAAGTTCAAGGCCACCGACTTCGCCACGATCACCTCGACCACCGGTGCGTCGGTGAAGGGCAAGAAGGGGGTCTCCACCGTCGCCAGCGGCCTGGACGGCTCCTCCTCCGAATCCGAGCTGCCGTTCGCCCTGCCCGGCAGCCGCACCCACAAGGTCGCCACGCGCGGCAGCGCCAACGTCTGGTCCGTGGAGACGGCCCAGCTCGGTGCCCAGGGCCGGTTCGAGGCCGACTGGCTCAGCCCGATGCGGACCTACCGCCCGGGTACCACCGGCCGTGTCGTCCTCAACACCGCTGTCCACTCGCCGCTGATGAACGAGTACGCCGGGGTCTTCCGCCGGGACGACGCCCTCTGGGCGGAGGTTCCGCTCTTCTCCGACGGCCGCGGCAACATGGGCCGTTCCTCGTTCACCTCGGCGAAGACCACACTGCACCGGGGCACCGTGAAGATCGGTGAGATCGAGGACGCGCTGGAGGGCACCGACGGTTTCTACCTCGGCCCCGAGGACGCCGAGTACACCCTGACTACCTCGGTGCGGCGGGCCCCGTCCGTCTCCACCGTCGGAACCCGGATCGACGGTTCGTGGACCTTCCGCAGCAAGCAGACACCGGCGGAAGAGCGGGTGCGGACGCCCCTCTCCACCGTCCGCTTCGGCGCTCCGGTGGCACTGGACGGCACCGTCCCGGCGGGCCGCACGGCCACCTTCCCGGTCACCGTCCAGGGGCCCGCGGCCGGCAAGGGCCTGAAGTCCCTCGCCGTCCTCGTCTCCTACGACGGCGGCAAGACCTGGAAGCGGACGCCCGTCACCAAGGGCAGCATCACGGTCAAGAACCCGGCCAAGGGGAAGACCCTGGCGCTGCGGGGCATCGTCGCCGACACCAGGGGCGGCAAGGCGAGCGTGATCGTGTTCGACGCGTACCGCGGGAAGTAACCGCCGCTCGGTGGCGGTGAGTACCGCCGCGGAGTGAGCGAACCGTGCCGTCCGTCCCAATTGTGAGGGGGCGGGCGGCGCGGCCGTTTCCGGGGCGGGGCGGGGCGCCGGAGCCGGTCCGGAGCGGCCGGTGACGGTCCGGGTAGCGTGAGTCCATGCCGTACGACAGCAGCCGTCTCCTACGCCGGCCCCAGGGCGGGGCGCGTAGGAAAGGAAGACATGGCTCACTCACCGCACCGCCGCCGCAAGGGCTGCGGGCTGTGCAAGCCGCACAAGCTCAGGGGCTACGGCCGTTCCGTCCGTGATCCCTGGCCGGTCGCCCGGAAGCTCGGCAGGAAGCGCCGCTTCGGCCGCCGGGACGTCGGCGACCAGGACTGAGACACGGACTGAGACACGGACTGAGACACGGACTGAGACACGGATGATCGCGGGCGCGGGCCCGGCGGATGACCGCCGGGCCCGCGCTCGCGTCCCGGCCCACCGCCGTCCCCCGGCCTACAGATTCCAGTGGTCCAGCAGGGCGTCCGTGAGGTCGGGGCCGCCCGCGGGGGCCGCGCCGGGGCCGCCGATGTTCTGTTCGGTCCAGATCGCCTTGCCCCGGGCCGTGTAGCGGGTGCCCCAGCGGTCGGCGAGCTGCGCCACCAGGAAGAGCCCGCGGCCGCCCTCGTCGGTGATCGCGGCCCGGCGCAGATGGGGTGCCGTACTGCTGCCGTCGAAGACCTCGCAGATCAGCGAGGTGCTGTGGATCATGCGTACGGTGATGGGCTGGGCGGCGTACCGGATGGCGTTGGTGATCAGCTCGCTGAGGATCAGCTCCGTGGTGAAGACCATCTCCTCCAGCCCCCAGTCCCGCAGCCGGTCGGCGCACGCCGCCCGGACGGGGGAGACGGCCGCGGTGTCCGACGGCACCTGCCACTCCGCGATCCGCTCCGGGTCCAGCCGGTGCGTCCGGGCCACGAGCAGCGCGATGTCGTCCCGGGGCTGGGCCCCCGGCAGGGCGGTCAGCACCGCCCGGCAGGTCTCCTCCGGGTCGAGTCCGGGCCGTCCGGCGACGGCTTCGCGGAGCAGCGCGAGCCCGGTGTCGATGTCCCGGTCGGGCCGTTCCACCAGGCCGTCGGTGTAGAGCACCAGCCGCGCGCCCTCCGGCAGGGTGAACCGGGCGGTCTCCACGGGGAGTCCGCTGCCGGTGCCCAGCGGCGGGGAGACGGGCACCTCGGGGACGCGGACACTGCCGTCGGGGTCCACGACGACGGGCGGCGGATGCCCGGCGCGGGCCATCACGCAGTCCCCGGTGACCGGGTCGTAGACGGCGTACAGGCAGGTCGCGCCGGTCACGTCGGGGCCGTCGTCGCCGGGGGTGCGCTCCTGGTCCATCCGGTCGACGAGTTCGTCGAGGTGGCTCAGGATGTCGTCCGGCGGCAGGTCGAGGGCGGAGAAGTTGTGCACGGCGGTACGGAGGCGGCCCATGGTCGCCGCGGCGTGCAGCCCGTGGCCCACGACGTCCCCGACGACGAGGGCGACCCGGGCGCCCGGCAGCGGGATCACGTCGAACCAGTCGCCGCCGACACCGGCCTGGGCGGGCAGATAGCGGTACGCCACCTCCACCGCTTCCTGGACCGGGAGGTAACGCGGCATCAGGCTGTGCTGGAGGGTGACGGCCATGGTGTGCTCGCGGGTGTAGCGGCGGGCGTTGTCCAGGGAGACGGCGGCCCGCGCCGCGACCTCCTCGGCGAGCGCGAGATCGTCCGTGTCGAACGGCTCCGGCTGCCCGGCGCGCCAGAAGCAGACCACGCCCAGCAGGGTGCCGCGGGCCGAGAGAGGCGCGGCGACCAGGGAGTGGACGCCGTACTCCACCAGCCGTTGGGCGCCCTCGGGGTCCGGGGACTGCCAGCCGGGCGCGTCGCTCAGCACCGGCTCCAGCACCGGGCGGCCGGTGGTCATGGCGCGGGCCTGCGGGGTCGCGGGGGCGACCTCGATACGGGAGCCCTCCGGGTAGAAGGGGGCGCCCCGGACCCCGGCGACCACGATCCGGCGTACGTCGCGCTCCCCACCGTGCAGCTCCTCGCCCCGCAGCACCGCGTCCATCAGATCGACGGTGACGTAGTCGGCGAGCCGCCCGGCGGTGCTCTCCGCCAGCTCCCGGGCGGTACGGCGGACGTCCAGGGTGGTGCCGATGCGCATCCCGGCCTCGTAGACGACCCGCAGCCGCCCCTGCGCCGCCTCGGCGCGCACGGTCAGCGCCAGCATTTCCGTGGTGTCGCGTACGGTGGCCACCCGCCCGGCCTCCGCACCGGGGCGGCCGTCGGTGCCCTGGGTGGGACGCTGGCTGACGGCCAGGGTCCGGTCGCCCACCCGGTACAGCTCGTCGGTGGCCTCCCGGCCCGATTCCAGCAGTTCCCCGATGCCCGGCGGCAGGTCGAGCCCGGCCACCTCCCGGCCCTCGGCGTCCCCGGGCAGCCCCAGCAGCCGCCGGGCCTCGTCGTTGGCGAGCCGGAGCGCACCGTCGGGGTCGACGATGACGACGCCCTCGCGGACCGAGTGCAACACCGCGTCGTGGTGTTCGTACAACCGGGTGATCTCGGTCGGCCCGAGGCCGTGGGTCTGGCGCAGCAGCCGTCTGCTGAGCAGGGCCGTCCCGGCGGTGCTGAGCAGGACCGCGCCGCCGGTGGCGGCCAGCACGGCGGGGAGCTGCTCCCGGGCGGCGGACTGCACGGAGGCGATGGTGACCCCCGCCCCGACCGCCCCGACCACCTCGCCGTTCGGCCCGCGTACCGGCACATAGGCCCTGACCTGCGGCCCGAGCGTGCCGACCCACTCCTCGACCACTGTCTGCCCGGCGAGCAGGGGCTCGATGTCGGTGGAGGTCTTCTTGCCGATCCGGTCCGGCAGCGGGTGGGTCAGCCGGGTGCCCTCCCGGTTCAGCACCACGACGAAGCTCACCTCGGCACCCTTGCGGGCGGCCTCGGCCCGGGGCTGGAGCACGGCCGTCGGATGCTCCGAGACGATGGCCGCGGCGGTGCCCGGGGCATGCGCGAACCCCTCGGCGATCGCGAGGGAGCGGCTCCCGGCCTCCTGGTGGCTCTCCTGCCGTGCCATGACCAGCAGCAGGACGATCGCCCCGAGGGCCAGCAGGATCACAACGACGAGCTGGAGCAGGAACATCTGCCCCACGACACTGCGCGGCCCGAACACGGACCGCGCCCCGCCGCCGGGTGCTCCGGAGGAGCGCTCGGATCCCGCCATGAACCTTTTGTACATGTATGTACGGGGTGCTGCCGCCTGTGGGGCGGGGTGGGCCCGGGGCCCGGCCGCCGGGGTGCCCGTGGCCGTCCGGCCGGCCTCGTGGTCGGCTGCGTACGACGCCTGCGCGGCCCCGGGCCGTCCGGACCGGCCCGGTGGTCAGCGGCGTACGGCCTCCGCGGTGCCGCCGGGCGAACCCGGGTGTAGGCGTCGAGGATGTGTTCCGGGCAGGCGAGGGCGCCGGGTCTGGCCTCCACCGGGGCGGCGGTGATCCGCCCGCAGACGCAGCAGACGGCGGTGACCGGCGGCGGGGGCTCGGTGAGAAGGCCCTCCGGGGTCATCGGGCGGGCCGGTGCGCGGGATCGTCCGGTGCCGGTGCCGGTGCCGGTGCCGGTGCCTGGGCCTGGGCCTGGGCCTGGGCCTCCGGGGCTGCCTCCGGGTCCGCTGCCGGGAGCGCGAGGGTGCACCAGGTGGTCTCCCCGCCGGGGCTGGTGCCCCACTCCCGCGCGAGCGCGGCGACCAGCAGCAGGCCGCGCCCGCTCTCCTCGTCGTCCCCGGCCTGCCGGGCGACGGCCCGGCCCGGGGTGCCGTCGGCGACCTCGATCCGGAGTTCGCGGGCGCGGAGTGCGATCCGCAGGACGATCCGGTGGCCGTTTCCGTAGCGGATGGCGTTGGTGACCAGCTCGGAGACGATCAGGGCGGCGTCGTCCGGGACGGAGCGCGTCCCGGCACCGGACAGCTCCCATGTTGAGCACCGGCAGGACCGGGGAAAGGGTGAGATGGCGGCAGCGAAGTCCAGCGCAACATCCGCCGCTTCGACGCGATGCGGGACAGTGCGCTGCCACCGGCCCGTACGGCCGGATTCCTGGAACAACTCACACGAGAGCGGGCTTAGCCATCACTACTGATCACCGGGCCTCCGGACCGGCCTCCGCGGCAACCTGGTTCAAGTCGTCCTACAGCAATGACTCGGGCGGAAACTGTGTCGAGATAGCGGATTTGACCGGGCGGGTCGGGGTCCGTGATTCGAAGGATCCGGGTGGGCCGGTGCTGCTGTTCGGCGCGGACACGTTCGCGCGTTTCCTCTCAACGACAACCTGGTTCAAGTCGTCGTACAGCAATGACTCGGGCGGTGCCTGTGTCGAGATAGCGGATTTGACCGGGCGGGTCGGGGTTCGTGACTCGAAGGATCCGGGTGGGCCGGTGCTGCTGTTCGGCGCGGACGCGTTCGCACGTTTCCTCGCGGGCGGGATACGGGACTGACGCGGGCGCGCCCTGCGGGGCACCGGTGACATGCTGGCCCGTATGGCGACCCTCGACGACCGGCCCGTGACCGCGGACGAACTGCTGCCGCTCGCGCTGACCTCGTACGGCCACTTCACCACCCTGCGCGTCGAGCCCGGCGGCCGGGTGCGGGGGCTCTCCCTCCACCTGGAGCGGCTCGTACGGGATGCCCGGACCCTCTTCGGAACCGAGGTGGACACCGCCCGGGTCCGGGAACTGATCCGGGCCGCGACGGCCGGACGGGAGCTGCCCTGCACGGTCCGCGTCACCCACTACGACCCGGCGCTGGACCTGGCCCGCCCCGCGGACGCCGACTCTCCGCGGTTCCTGGTGACCGTACGCCCGGCCGGTGAGCTGTCGCCGCCCCCGCTGAGGGTGCGGAGCGTGCCGTACGAGCGCGACCTTCCGCTGGTCAAACACTGCGGGCTCACCGGCGCCCTGCACGCCCGCCGCACCGCGCAGCGGGCGGGCTTCGACGACGCCCTGTTCGTGGGGCGGGACGGGCTGGTGTCCGAGGGCACGACCTGGAACGTCGGCTTCGTCGATACGAACGGCCGGATCGTCCGCCCCGCGGCCCCGGCGCTGCCCGGGGTGACGGAGGCCCTCCTCCCCCGGGGCACGACCGTGCCGCTCACCCTGGAGGCGGCCAAGGGGATGCGGGCCGCGTTCGCCACCAACACGGCCATCGGCGTACGCGCGCTGTCCGCGGTGGACGACACCCCGATGGACACCGCGCACCCGGTGCTGGGAGAGCTGCGGGAGGCGTACGCGGCGGTGGTGGGGGAGGAGTTGTAGCAGGGGCCGGCGCGGCGACGGCCCCTGTCGGTGCGGCGGGCTAGCCTCAGCGCATGCCTCTCACCCTCGAACAACTCGCCGGGTACATCGACCGCGACCTGGACGGCGACTTGGCGCGCTGGTTCCCGGACGGCCCGCGGGTCGGTGTCCCGGAGGGGACCCGCCCGGTCGCCCCCTTCCTGGCCGGGCTCCCGCCCGCCGCCGCGGCCGCGCTGGCGGGCTACGACCGCCGGGTCCGCGAGGGATCCCTCCCGGCGCGCCTCGACATCCATGACTGGTCGTACGCCTTCGAGTTCGGGGCCAACGACTGCCGGATCCTGGACTCGGACTACGAGACGGAGCTGTCCGACGAGGACGTGTGGTCCATAGGCGCCGACGGCGGGGGCAACTACTACGTCGTGCTCGCCAGCGGCCGGGTCGCGGTGTGGTTCCACGAGGAGGAGGTCATCGAGGCCGGCACACAGTTCGACAACCTCGATGTCTTCGTCTGGTCGCTCGTCCGCTACCACGCGGTGCGTGCGGGCGTCCTTGAACTTGCGGCGGTGGAAGCGGACTTCCAGGCCCTCGGCCAGCCGGGAGCACTGGCGCCGCTGGGGCTGCTGGCGTCGATGTCCTGACGCCGGGGACACGGGCCCGGACGCGCCGCCCCTGCCCCGAGTCCGGCTCGACACCGCCTACGGCCGGATCGCTCATCAGCGATCCGGCTACCCGGGGCGATGGTCTCCCTGTCCTCGGTGCTGCCGAACGAATTGCCGCCCGGGTCGGTCTGCGCCACCAGCTCTCCGGCATCGATACCATCCGCACCCGGGGCTTGGAGGCGTACCGGCCCGGACCTCACCACCACGCCGAAGGACCTCTGTGAGCGGCAGCCGGTTGACGACCACCAGTACTCAGCGGGCCCAGGCCCGCCTGATCTGGGACTACCACCGGATGGGTCATGCGCCCGAGCCCGTCGAGGTTGCGATCGGCCTGGGCAGCCATGACCTCGGGGTCGCCGACACCGCGGCTCGGCTCTACCACCAAGGGCTGGTGAAGACCCTGGTGTTCACCGGCGGCAACAGCCCCACGACGCAGGAGCGGTTCCCCCGGGGCGAAGCGGTCCACTACCGCGAGCACGCCCTTGCGCTCGGGGTCCCGGACGACGCGATTCTCGTGGAACCCCATGCCGCCAATACCGGAGAGAACATCGCCCTCAGCCGTGAGCTCCTCGCCCGGGAGAACCTCCGGCCCCGCTCGGTGCTTCTCGTGACCAAGCCCTACATGGAACGTCGCGCCTATGCGACCACGCGCCGGGTGTGGCCCGACGTTGCCGTGCGGTGCGCTTCGGAGGACCTGACCTTCGAGGACTACATGACCGGTATCGGAGACCAGCGGCTGGTGGTGGACATGCTGGTCGGCGACCTCCAGCGGATCATCGAGTACCCGCGCCTCGGGTTTGCCGTCGAGCAGACTGTTCCTGATGACGTTCGTGCCGCGTACGCCGATCTGGTGCAGGCCGGATTCACCGGTCGTCTCATGAGGTAGGGCGGCCGTGACCGGCCGGTTGACGATGGGCCGGGGTCGCCCACAGGGGGGTTCGGCAGGGGGCGCGGCAGACGGTGTGCACGGCCCCGTGCGCGCGTCCGCCGCTCCGTGCGGGGCCGTCCTCCGGGCCCGGGTTCCTACGATGGCAGCCACGAGTTGGTGTGCGTACGGGAGAGGAGCCGGGATGGCGAAGCCGCCGAACCAACATCTGACCATGCATATGACCGGTGGGACAGTGCAGGTGCCGGCCACCATCCGGGGGGTGCGTGAGGCTCTGCCCGGGGAACTCCGCGCCCGGTTCACCGCCGAGATCGAAGCCACTCCCGCGGACCGGCTCGGGGTTGTTCTGGCGCGCTGGGCGATGAGCATCCCGACCGCCCACGACGAGGCCGAGGAGGCCTTGGTGGCGCGTCTGCGGTCAGGGGACTTCTCCGGCGTCACCTTTGCCGAGGACCTCGGGGACGACGAGTTCCGGAGCGCCGGATGAGCCATCGCGTTGCCTACTCCGATCCGGCCAGGTGCCGGCTGCGGGACGACTGGGACCTCCGCTTCGCCCTCCGGTTCGCCCTCCGCGTCGCCGAACCCGGCCTCCGGTACACGGCGGCGGAGGACGACGACGGCCGGAACGCCTGGCTCCATGACGGGGAAGCCTCCTGGGCGGTGATCGCCGAGCAGAAGGACGGCACCACGATCGCCTCCCGGGGCGGGCCCCGGCGTCCGGCTGATCTCCTCGACCGGGCATGGGGCGAGTGGACGCGGATGGGGTCCCCCGGCCGGTACGAGTACGGGCTGACCGTCACCCCGGACCAGCAGTACGCGTGGGCCCTGGAACCCGGCACCGGGCCCCACCGGCACCGGCCGCCGGCCCGAGCAGTGCCTGCGGGCCGGCCGGTTGATCGCGGGCATCGCCCGTCGTGACGTCCGTACCGGGGTGGCCCGGGGAACGGCTCAGCCGCCGACGGCTGCCCGCTGTTTCGCGTCCGGTGCCCGGTCCCCGGCGCACTCGGGCGCGGCAACGGTGCCGGGAGCGGGGCGGCGCGGGCGGTGCAGGGCCGTGGCCGCGGACAGGACGACCGGGGTTGCGGCGAGGAGGAAGCACACGGACAGCGGGAGGCGGCCCACCAGGAGTCCGATGGCGGCCGTCGCCCCCGCCGAACCGCCGTTGAAGGCGGTGTTGACCCAGGCGCCCGCCCTGGTGCGGCCGTCCGGGCCGGAGCACTCGTCGGCGATCAGATAGGCGGTGGTGATGGCCGGGGCGACGAACAGCCCGCCGAGCGCGGCCCACACGATGAGCAGGTAGGGGTGGGAGGAGAGCCCGGCCGCGGCCAGGGTCAGCCCCAGCGCCGCCGCGAGGAGCGCCAGCCGCAGCCGGTTCGAGGCACGCCAGGGGAGGGCGCCGTAGACCAGTCCGCCGATGGCACTGCCTCCGCACAGCGCGGCCAGTACCCAGGAGACCGTCTCAGGCGCCCGGTGCTTGTCGGCAAAGGCGATGACCAGCAGCTCGAACGCTCCCAGACACATGCCCACGGCGGCCGAGACGGTGATCGCCTGACGCATCCCGGGGTCGCCCTGGAGCAGTCGGCGGCGCCGTGTCGCGGGCCGGGCGGCGGACACGAGACCTTCGGACGGCACCGGGCCGTCGGGGGAGCGCCGGCCACCGGCCCGGCCGCGGACCACCGGAGAGGTGATCAGGGCGAGTGAACCGGTCAGGACGAGTGCGGCGCTCACCGCGAGACCGGCCGACGGCGCCCCGGTCTGCACCAGCAGCCCCACCAGCAGCGGCCCCGCGACAAAGAGGAGTTCCTCGGCGACCGCGTCCAGGCTGTACGCGCGCTGGAGCATCCGCCGGTCGGGAAGCAGGTCGCTCCACAAGGTCCGCATCACCGGACCGAGGGGCGGCGTACAGGCACCGGCGGCCATCGCCAGGACTCCCAGCAGGGCGCCCGGCGCGCCCTGCCAGGAGGTCGCGCAGGCCAGTCCGGTCAGCAGCAGCGCATAGGCGCAGGCCATGGGGAACAGAGCCCGGCGCGGCCCGTGACGGTCGACCAGCCCGGCCCGGGTCGGCGAGAGGAAGACGCTGGTGAGCGCGAACAGGGCCATGACGGTACCGGCCACGGCATAGGAGCCGGTGGACTCCTTGACCGCCAGTACCAGCGACAGCGAGACCATTCCGTAGGAAAGCCGGCCCAGCAGGGCAGCGGCGAAGGTGCGGCATGCGTAGCGGGTGCGCAGCACAGCCCCGTACGAAGGGGCCGGGGAAGACGAAGACACGATGAAGTCCCTCGGAAACAGCGCCGGACCGATGGGCGGCGCTCGAACGTGCATGGGCAGCGAGAGGCACGCCCGGTGGGCGCGGCCGACGCTGACTCCTATGCACGGAAGAAGGACATGGGGGCACCGTAGCAGGGAGTGGGGCTGAACGGACCGTTTCCGTGTGTACGGATGTAGCCAAAGGGCCGGTGTTGCGGGAGGAGTTCGCCTCACACGGCATCAGTCGGAGGCGCATCGAATCTGTGAGGAGTGCCTCACGGCATTGAGCGGCGGCCCGGCTCGAATGTAACTCCTCTGCCACAGCGGCGAAGCGCCCCGCATACCGGATCAGGGCCCCTGCCAGGGGTGATAGCCGGAACCGAATGAGGGTGTGACCGATACCGGTCTTGGACGCGGCGCCGGAGTCGCTGGTCTGCTCGGGGTGTTGAAGAGCCACGGCACAGCGAGACAGCGGGGTGCGGACCATGACCGAGTCGTACGAATCCATCAGCGGGGCCCGGCGGGTCTCCCGGCGGGGGGTCCTTGCTGTGTTTGCCGGGCTTGCGGCCGGGCCGGTTGTGGGGTGTGCCGGGAGGGATGAGGGCGGGGACGAGCGCCCGGGGGTGGTGAAGCCCTCAAAAACGCGGGCCGCCGAGGGTGCGGGGCGGGGCTTTGTCGCGCTGGAGAAGGAGTTCGGCGCCCGGCTCGGGGTGTACGCCGTCGATACCGGCAGCGGACTGACCGTGGCGCACCGGCCCGACGAGCGGTTCGCCTACGCCTCCACCTGCAAGGCGTTCCTCGCCGCCGCGATGCTGCGCAAGCACTCCCTGAGGGAGCTGGAGCGGCGCGTTCCCTATGGGAGGGACGTCCTTCAGCCGCACTCGCCGATCACCGAGCGGCATGTGGGGAAGGGCATGACCCTGCGCGAGCTGTGCGATGCCACCGTCCGCTACAGCGACAACGCCGCCGCCAACCTGCTCTTCGACGAGCTGGGCGGGCCCCGGGGGCTCCAGGCCGAGCTGCGGAGCACCGGGGACCGGGTCACCCGCTGCGACCGCTACGAGGTCGCGCTGAGCGACGCCGTACCGGGCGACACCCGGGACACCAGCACCGCCCGGGCCCTCGGTACCGGGCTGCGGACCTATGTCCTCGGGGACGCCCTGCCGCCGGAGAAGCGGGCCGTGCTCGCCGACTGGCTGAAGCGGAACACCACCGGCGACCGGGTGATCCGGGCCGGGACTCCGAAGGGCTGGCAGGTCGGCGACAAGACCGGGACCGGGGGCTACGGCACCCGTAACGACATCGCGATCGTCTGGCGCCCGGACGCCGCGCCGATCGCGATCGCGGTCCTCTCCCGGAAGGACGTCAAGGGCGCCCCGCACCAGGACGCCCTGATCGCCAGGGCGGCCGGAGTGGCCCTGCGGGCCTTCGTCTGAGTGGACGTCACGACAGAGCCATAAGAGGTACTTAGATGCTATTTATCCGATGAAATGATCACGCGTGGGGGAGTGAGCAGTCCGTGGACCAAGGATCGGTGATCACGGAGGGCACCACTCATGAAACGCATTCCTGGGCGACGGCCCGTCCCGGGCGGCCGCCGCACAAGCCGTCTGACGGCAGTCTGCTGTGCGCTGGGAGTGGGGCTCCTCGCACTGACCTCACCCGTGAGCGCGAGCGCCGCGAGTACCGCGAGGGCGGGAAGCGCCACGGATACCACGGCAGGGGGCGGTGCCGCGGAGATGACGGAGACCGCGGGCGCCGTGGATGTCGTGGATACGGCGGACGCGGTGGATACCGGCGGGCGAAAGAGAGCTGATGCCGGGTCAGGGGATGAGGAAGCGGTAGGGGGAGGGAAGGGGAAGGGGAAGGACCGGGGCCGTACGGGGAAGTCCCGTACCGGCGGGAAGCACACCGGCAAGGCCCCGAAGACGAAGAAGGCGGAGAAGGCGGACGGGGTCGGCAAGACCTCTGAGTCCCCCGACGGCCGCGCCCGCGGGCGCGCCGATCTCGCCGTGCGCTGGGAAGCGGCCACCGGAGCGGAAGTCGAAGCCGGGGACGGGACCGCGTCCGCCCGGCTCGGGGACGGGCCCGCCGCCCTCGCCGGGCCCGCGGGCGCCGAGGCCACGGGTGCGGCGTCCGATGCCACCGAGGCCGGGTACACCTACACCTACCGCGTCTCCGTCGTGAACCACGGCCCCTCCCAGGCCGTCGAGGTCGTCGTCACCGACCGGCTCCCCGACTCCCTCGTTTTCGTCTCCTCCTCCGACGGCTGTACGGCCGTCGGGCAGACCGTCACCTGCGGCCCGCTGGCCACCCTCGACGTCGGCGAGACCCATACCTGGCTGCTCACCGTCCGCCCCGCCGACGACTACACGGGCGACGGCTCCGACATCACCAATGTCGCCACCGTCACCTCGGACACGGCGGACCCCGACGACGAGAACAACACCGCCGTCCACACCGGTGTCCCGGTCCCGCCGGGCACCGGTGTCGCCGACCTCGCGCTGACCAAGACCGCGCTGCTGCCCCGGGGACGCGACACCGTCACACCCGGCGAGACCTTCACGTACCGCATCACCGTCTACAACAACGGGCCCGCGACCGCGGCCGGGGTCCGGGTCACCGACCCCCTCCCGGCCGCGCTGGCCTTCGTATCGTCGCCGGACGGCTGCCGGATCTCGGACGAGGACGACCGTACGGTCGTCTGTCCGGAGCTGGCCGCGCTGCCGGCCGGGGAGTCCACCGTGTACGACATCGTCGTACGGGTACGGGAGGACGCGACCACCCGCGGCGGCGGAGGTGGCGGTGGCGGCGGGGACCACTCCGGGCACAGCCGCTGCGCCCTGGAGAACACCGCCTTCGTCATCTCACGGACCCATGACCCGGTACCCGCCAACAACGGCAACCGGCCCGGCACCACCGGCCCCGACGGCGGCCCCCTCTATCTGGAGCACCCCGGGCAGAAGCCCCACAAGCCCCAGGAACCCGGTGAGCCCGGTGAGTCCGGCAAGCCTCCGCACCACCGGCCGCCCCATCAGCCGCACCAGCTCGCCCACACCGGCAAGGACCTGCCGGGCTGGCTGCCCTGGTCCGCCGGGCTGACCCTGGCCACCGGCGGCGCCCTCGTCCTGCTCTCCCGCAGACACCTCCGTGCCCCCGGTCTCCCGGGCGACCCGGAGGAGGCCGCGCGCCCATGAGACTCCACTCCGGCCGACGGTTCCTGGCGGTGCTCGCCCTCGCCCTCGCCGCCACCCTCACCCTGTTCACCGCCCCGCCGCCGAACACCGCCGCGGCCGCGCCCCGCGCGATGCTGAGCTTCCCCGTCCACGAGCCCTTCGACAGCGCGGTCGGCAATCTCGGCAGCCTCACCGGCAATGCCAGTTATGTGAGCGGCGGCTGGCTCCGGCTCACCAGCGCCGCCACCACCCAGGCCGGCGGCTGGGAGATGAACGACTCCTTCTCCACCGGCCTGGGGATCGTCGCCGAGTTCACCTACGCCACCTACGGCGGTGCCACCTTCGACGGGAAGCGCGGCGACGGCCTCACCTTCTTCCTCGCCGACGGCTCCGCCGCCAACGGCACCGGCGCCCCCGGCGGCAGCCTCGGCTACGCCTGCGGCGGCGGCCCGCCCTGCAACCGTGGGGGCGTCCCCGGCGCCTTCCTCGGCATCGGCCTCGACGAGTTCGGCAACTTCTCCTCCAACGCCGTCGGCAACGGCGGCCCCGGCGGCCAGGCCAACCGGATCGTCCTCCGCGGCGGCGGCAACGGGAACACCGGCTACCGCTTCGGCACCTCGGCCGCCGGACCCGGCGGCACCGTCGAGACCCAGGGCCGCGGCGACTACCGGACCGTCCGGGTCACCGTCACCCCCAGCGGCAGCCGGCTGCTGGTCTCCGTCTGGTCCGACACCGGCCCCGGTACCGCCCTCACCCAGGTCATCACCGACTACGACGTCTCCACCATCACCAACCAGCCCGCCCTCCCCTCGACGCTGAAGGTCGGCTTCTCCGGCGGCACCGGACTCGCCACCAATATCCACGAGATCGGCGACCTCAAGATCAACGTCCCGGCGGATCTGTCGGTCACCAAGACCGGCAGCCCCGCCACCGCCCGTGCGGGCGACCCCGTCACCTATACCGTCACCGTCGCCAACAGCGGCGCCAACGACGTCACGGGCGCGATCCTGCGGGACTCCGTCCCCGGGCTGACCAATGTGACCTGGACCTGCACCGCGACCACCGGCAGCAGTTGCGTCCAGCCGTCCGGCAGCGGGAACAGCATCACCGCCTCCTCGAACCTGCTGCGCAACGGCTCGGCGACGTACACCATCAGAGGCACCGCACCGAGCACGGCGGGCACACTCACCAACACCGCCACCGTCTTCCCGCCGACGGACCGCACCGATACCAACTCCGCCAACGACAGCGCGTCCGCGACCACCACGGTCACCGCGCTCGCGGACGTCTCGGTGACCAAAGCGGGCGTCGGCAGCGGGCCGGTCACCCCCGGGCAGACCTTCGACTACCGGGTGACGGCGAGCAACGCGGGCCCCTCCGGCACCACCAATGTCAGGATCACCGACACCCTGCCGGCCGGGCTGACCTTCGTCTCCTCGACGGACGGCTGTACGGCGTCCGGGCAGACCGTCACCTGCCCCACCGCTGCGACGATGGCCGCGGGCGGCACCCAGTCCTGGACCTTCCGGGTGAAACTCGCCGACACCTATACCGGCAACGGCAGCGACCTGGGCAATACGGCGACCGTAAGCCACGGTGTCGCCGACCCGAACCAGGCCAACAACACCACGTCCGCGGTCACCCCGCCCGGCGGCGTCACCGAACCGCGCGCCGATCTGCGCACCGCCAAGGCGCCCGTGACCACTACCCCCGTCTCCCCGGGGCAGACCTTCGACTACCGGGTCACGGTCACCAACAACGGTCCGTCGGTGGCCCGGGGCGTGAGGTTCACCGACCCGCTGCCCGCGGCCCTCTCGTACGTGTCGTCGACCGACCCCTCCTGCTCGGCCTCCGGGCAGACGGTGAGCTGCGGACCGGCCGCCACGCTGGCCGTCGGGGCGTCCGTGAGCTGGACGTTCCGGGTCCGGATCGACCCGGCGTACGCGGCGGACGGTACGGCCCTGCGGAACACCGCGACCGCCTCGGCGACCACCAACGACCCGGACCTCACCAACAACAGCGGCACCGGGGGCGTACCGGGCGGCCGGGTCACCCCGCCCACCGCCGATGTGACGCTCACCAAGCGGGCCGACTGACCGACCCGGGTGCCCGGGCCCGGATGACCTTCCCCCGCGGCCCCGGGCCCGGTTTCCGGCCGGGCGCCGGGGCCCGGCCCCGGCCCCGGACCCGGCCCCGGCCCCGGACCCGGCTCCGGTGACCCGTACCTCCTTGTCCCCGATCCGTATACCCGACCCCCGTACCCCCGATCCCGACGAATGGACCCGATACGAGATGAGATCGAGCAGCAGACGAGGGCGGCGTCCGCGATCCGTGGTGAGAGCCGTGGTCGCCGCCGCCCTGGCCGGTGCCGCCGTACCCCTGTGGTCCGGTGTCGCCGCGGCGGCGCCCCTGACGCCCGCCCGCGTGGTGACGCAGCTGGCGGCCCCCGCCGCCACCCCGCCCGGCGGGCTGGTGACGTACACCCTGACCGCGCGGAACAACGGCCCCTCGGTGGCCCGTGACGTGGTGGCCACGGACACCCTGCCCGAGGGCCTGGAGTTCGTGTCGTCGGCCGACGGCTGTACGGCCGCCGGGCTCACCGTGACCTGCGGTCCGGAGCCCGAGCTGACCGTCGGCGAGACCAAGACCTGGACCTTCGTCGTCCGGATCGACCCGTCCTACCAGGGCGACGGCTCCGACCTCGGGAACACCGCCACCGGCACCTCCGAGGCCGTGGACCCCGACCCGGACAACAACAAGACCGACCCGGTGACCCCCACCGGGCCGTTCGACCCGGTCTCCGACCTCAACACGCTGAAGACGGCGATCGGTTCCGGTCCGACCGTGCCCGGCGAGGAGTTCCAGTACCGGGTCACCGTGGAGAACACCGGCCCGTCGGACGCCCGGAACGTCACCGCGACCGACAATCTGCCCGCCGGGCTGAGCTTCGTCTCCTCCGGCGACCCCTGTACGGCCTCCGGGCAGCGGGTCACCTGCGGACCGCTCGGGGTGCTCCGCGCCGGGGACAGCGTCTCCTGGACCTTCAAGGTCAAGCTGAGCGACTCCTACACCGGCGACGGTACGAACCTGCGGAACACGGCGACCGCGACCTCGGACTCCGAGGACCCGAACCCCGAGGACAACACCTCGCCGCCGGTGCTGCCGCCCGGCGGGGTCACCGATCCGCAGGCCGATATCTGGGTCACCAAGCGGCCGACGACCTCCACGGTCATCGCGCCCGGCCAGACCTTCCAGTACGCGGTCACCGTCACCAACGACGGCCCGTCGCGCGCCGTCAACGTGCGGGGTTCCGATGTCCTCCCGGCCCCGCTGGCCTTCGTCTCCTCGCCGGACGGCTGCACCGCCGCCGGACAGACGGTGAGCTGCGGACCGCAGACGACACTGGCCCCCGGCGCCTCGAAGACCTGGACGTTCACGGTCCGGCTGGACCAGAACTACCGCGGTGACGGCTCCGACATCCAGAACGTCGCCGTCGTCGACTCCGACACCGACGACCCGGCACCGGGCAACAACACCAGCCCGCCCGCCGGACTCCCGGGCAGCGCGGTCAACCAGCCGTACGCGGACCTCGCGGTCACCAAGGAGGCCGAGGGCACCGTCTCGCCGATCCCCGGCCAGACCTTCGACTACCGGATCACGGTCACCAACAACGGCCCGTCGGCGGACGCGTTCAACGTCCGGCTCACCGACGAGCTGCCCGCCGGACTGTCGTACGTCTCCTCGTCGCCCGCCGGCTGCACCGTCTCCGGGCAGGCGGTCAACTGCCGCCGAACCACCCCGCTGCGGGTCGGCGAGACCGTCGAGTACGTCCTCACCGTCCGGGTCGACCCGGCGTACAAGGGCGACGGCAGCGACCTGCTGAACACCGCCAAGGTCACCGCCGACAACATCGACCCGGCGAGCGAGAACGACACCGACACGGCCGGTGTCCCCGGCGGCACGGTCCAGGCTCCGTCCGCCGACCTCGGCATCGTCAAGCGGCCCGTCACTTCGACGCCGGTCGCGCCCGGCGAGACCTTCGAGTACCAGGTGACGGTCACCAACAACGGGCCGTCGCAGGCGGAGGACGTCGAGGTCGACGATGTACTGCCGACCGCGCTGACCTTCGTCTCCTCCGACGACGAGTGCATCTCGGGCGATTCGGTGGTCTGCGGACCGCAGCCGACGCTCGCCCCCGGAGCCTCCGTGACCTGGGTCTTCCGGGTCAAGCTGGCGCCGGACTATGTGGGCGACGGCTCGGACATCCGGAACACGGCGACGGTCGACGCGACCACCCGGGACCCGGTGTCGTCGAACAACAGCAGTACGACGGGGACGCCGGGCGGCACGGTCCGCAAGCCGACGGCCGACCTTCAGATCACCAAGAAGACGCCGTAGCGGTAACCGGTAACCGGTAACCAGGTACCGGGTACCGATGACGGTGCTCCGGTAGCGCCGGGGCCGTACCGCCGCCGTGAGGTGGTGGTACGGCCCCGGCCTGTTCGTTCCGGGGCCGGCGCGGGCCGGTTCGGGGCCGACGCGAGCGGTACGGGACGGTACGAGGGAGGGTTCGGGGTGTTGCGCGGGAGGGCCCGGTGCGTTGCGGGGGAGGACCGGGGCAGCCGGTCAGGGGCGCGGGCGTATCCGGCGGGCCGACGGCCCCTGCGGGCCGTGCCGCTGCTCCCTCGCCCGCAGGTCCTCCAGGAGCTGGGCCTGGTCGGTGAGGAGTCCGGTGAGGATGGTCCGGGCGACCCGGAGCAGCTCGGCGACCTCGGGGCTGGCCAGCGCGTAGATCACGGCGGAGCCCTCGCGGCGGGTGACGACGAGCCGGGCCCGGCGCAGCACGGCGAGCTGCTGGGAGAGGCTGGCGGCCTCGACCCGGACTTCGGGGAGGAGTTCGGAGACCGCGTGCTCCCGCTCGCTGAGCAGCTCCAGGACCCGGATCCGCACCGGGTGGCCCAGGGTTTTGAAGAACTCCGCCTTCAGCTGGTACAGCGGCGCGCTCATCGGCCCGGCCCCGCCGGATGTGTGCGCACCGTGCATCGCGTCCCCTGAGAACTCTTCGCCACCATGGGCTCATCATCGGGCATGGCCCCGGGTCCGTGGGCGGGGTGGCGTGTCCTCGCCCCGTTCGGCGCGTGCCGTGCGGTGCCCGTCGCGCGGTCCCGGGCGGTCGGAGGGCGGGGCCCGGGCGGTCCGAAGGGCGCGCGGTGACGGCCCGTCCCGGGCGGTCAGAGGGGGAGGGCGATCCAGACCGTCTTGCCGTGCCGGGGATCGCCCAGTACGGAGGCGGTGCCGCCGAGACCGAGGGTCAGTTCCATGACGGTGGCGAGCCCGCGGCCGGCTGCCGGTCCGGTGTCCCGGCCGCGCCCGCTGTCCGGTCCGGTGTCCCGGTCCGGTCCGGTGCGCGCCCCCCGGGCCGCGTTCCGGTTCCGGTTCTGGAGGTCGGGCCGGTCCGGGTGCCGGTCGTGGACGGCGAGGGCGAAGGTGTCCGGGCCCGCCCCGAGGATCACCGTGAGGGTGGGGGAGAGGGCCGCGGCGTGCCGGACGCTGTTGGCGACCAGTTCGGCGAGGATCAGCAGGGCCGGGTCCGCGACCGGGTGGCGGAGCCCGATCCCCCACTCCACCAGCGCCTGTTCGGCGGTCTCGCGGGCGGTGCGGACCGACTGGCCGGTGCTGGGGAGGGTGAGGACGAGGCGGCGGGGCAGGGCCCGGAGTTCGGCCAGCCCGGGGAGCGACACGGTTCTCGGATCCCCTTCGCACGGCGTGGTTCGGGTCGCGGACGGCCCGGGGGCAGGCGGCGGCCGTACCCGGAACCACCGTGGGCCCGGTCCGTCCGACGGTCCAGCATCCAGCGGATTGCAGGTTTTTGCAATTCGCCAGTCTGTCGGGGTACGGAGCCGGTGACGGTCGCCGCGAAGAGGTCTACGCTGGTGTTTATGGGCCCTGAGCGGCCCGGGACCGGGTATGCGCGGGCCCTGTGCGCGACCACAGGAGGCATCGCCATGACCACCACGGTCAACCGTGCCGAAATCGAGGCCGAAATCAAGGAGACGCTGGGACTCGTCCCGCACTTCCTCTCCGGTATCCCCACCGAACTGCTCGGCCCGGAGTGGGAGATCTTCAAGCGGCTCGAACTCGGCGAGACGCTCATCCCGAACAAGTACAAGGAACTGATCGGTGTGGGGATCCACGCCGAGACCAAGTGCCGCTACTGCACGCTCTTCCACACCGAGGCCGCCAGGCTGTTCGGCGCCACGGACGAGGAGATCCAGGAAGCGGTCCACTACGCGAAGGCCAGTCTGGGCTGGAGCGCGTACATCAACGGTATGCAGGAGGACTACGACCAGTTCGCCGCGGAGCTGGCCGAGATCGCGGCGTACGTCCGGTCCAAGGAAGACGCCGCCTGACGGGGCCGCCATGGAACTGGAACGGATCCGCCCGACCGTACTGCGGGGCACCTTCCACGCATACGAGCTGGCCGCGCTGACCGCCGCCGCCCGGTACGTGGTGGAGTCCGCGCCCGCGGAGATTCCGCCGGAGGCGCTGGAGCAACTGGCCGTGGTGCTGCGGGAGTACGACGACCAGGTGCGCTCCCTGGGCGCCCCGGGCCACCGCGTCGGGTAAGCCGGCCCGGCCCGGCGCCTCCCCGCCCGGCGAGGTACGGTCCGGTGCTTCCCCGTCCGGCGAGGCGCGGTCCGGTGCTTCCCCGCCCGGCGGTGCCGGGCAGCTGGATCCCCCGTCCGGCCGTACGGCTCCGTCAGCCGGCCGCCCCGCCCGCGCCCGGCGCCGGCCATACGGCGAGTGCCACCCCCACCGACACGCACTCCTCCACGACCGGTTCCGCACCGGGCTCCGTATCGAGGTCCTGCGGCGCGTCGTGGACCCGTACCCGCCGCAGCAGCGGCCGGGCCCCGGAGTCCACCCGGACCGCGGGGAGTTCGGCGCCGAGGACGGCGCACTCCTCGATCCGGCCCCCGCCGTCCGCGCGGACCGCGATCCCGTACTTCCCGGGCCGTACGATCCGCACTTCCCGCAGCTCCGGCCGGGCGCCGCCCGCGATCTCCACGCCGGTACCCGCAGGGGCCACCACCTCCACCCGGGTGACCAGGGGCCGGGCGCCCGGCCCGGCCACCAGACCCGCGGCGCCCGCGCGCACCACCCGGCTGTCACCGATCTCCTGATCGCCCGGGCCCAGTACGACCCCGGGCCCTCCGGTGTCGGAGATCTCGCAGTCGCGCATACGCAGTCCGGCGCCGCCCCCGGAGGTCACTCCGCCGAGGCAGGAGCGGACGGTCACCCCGTCGAGTTCGGCCCGGGCCCGCTCCGAGACGTCGACACCGGAGCGCCCGCAGTCGGCGATCCTGCCGTCCGCCAGGGTCAGCCGGGCGTCGGCGACGAGCCGGACACCGTGCTCCGGTGTCCGGCCGATGCGGACGTCCCGCAGCTCGGTCTCGCTGCTGCCGCCCGTGTGCACGGCGCCCGCCCGGCAGTCCGTCAGCTCGCCGCCGGTGAGCCGGACGGTGGCCGAGTCCGCGGCGAACAGGCCGTGACCGGCGGCCGAGCGGACCACCGAGTCCTCGGCGGTGAGCCGGGCCGCACCGCGGGCGGCGAGCCCGGCGGAGCCCGTACCGGCGATCCGGGTGCCGCTGATCCCGGCCCGGGCGGTGTCCCCCGCGCTCACCCCGGTGCCGCCGGTGTCCCGGAGCAGGCAGTCGGCGAGAACGGCCCGGCCGGAGCCCCCGACGCGTACGGCGTCCCCGGCGCAGTCCCGGATCCGGCAGTCGGTGAGCAGCGCCGTGCCCTCGTCCCCGACCAGCACCCCGGCGAGCCCGGCGCCCGTCACCACGGCGCCGGTCAGCTCCAGCCGGGCCCCGCCGCGCACCTCCAGCCCGCCGCCGACGACCGTGCCGTCGGTCCAGCGGGTGCGGCCGCCGCTCAGGACGACGGCGGGCCCGGCGGGACCGACAGGGCCAGTGGGACCGGCCGGTCCGCCGTCCCCGCCGTCAGCCGTGCAGGGGTCGGCGGCGGCACGGATCACCAGGCCCCGGATCTCGACGCCGTCGCCACCGGTCACTTCCAGTACGGGATCTCCGGCCTGTCCGGGCTGCTCGGGCCCTCCGGGCAGCCGGGGCTCCGGGGCGATGACGACCGTGCCCGCGGCGGCGCTCGCCTCCGCTGCCCCGGCCGGACCGCCGCCGGGTTTACCGGGGCCGCCGGGAAGTGTCTCGGGGACGATGCGGACGGCCCGCTCGACGCGGATGCGCTCCCGGTAGACCCCCGGGGCGACGCGTATCTCGTCCCCGGCCGCGGCGGCGGCCAGCGCGGCGGTGAGGGAAGGGTGCGCGCCGGGGACGCCGGGCGCGACCCGGTGGACGCTGAGGTGGGGCGGCATAGTGGTCATCGCGAAGCTCCGGTGCCGTTCGGGGAAAAGGGCGGTCATAGGGGAACGACGGGTCCGGGAGACGGATGAGTTGCTCCCCCGGGGCCGCCGCCGGGGCCGTCGCGACAGGGGGCGGGAAGGCTGTTCCGGGCTGGGGCGGCGCGGTCGGTACGCCGTTGTACGAGTGCCGTCGTGCGAATGCTGTGCTTCGTGTGCCGTCAGGGCCGCGCCGCTGAGGGCGGATACCGGCCGACACCGTTCAATACTGAGGAAACCGCGCTGAGGTTGCCTGGGACTGACGCATTCTTAACAATGCCGTCCGATTGATCCACTTATTTCGGTTGTTTACGGGTGGGTCATGCCATGCGGCGCACTGTACACGTGGCCCGGACGCGGGCCGTGGGGGTTCCCCGGCCGGTCGGGGGTTCCCGGCCGGTATCGCTCCGTGATCCTCTGGCTGCCGGAAACCTTCCCTCCCGATCCTTCCCGACGAGGTCGCCGCCCCCATGAGTGCCGATGTCCAGAACTTCGCCGTCGCCCATCTCCGCCGCCGCCCCGAGGTGGCCGAAGTCGCGGGCTTCGTGGTGGGGTTCGATCCCGGTACGGCCAGCCCGTACGTCAACTACGCCACCCCACTGCCCGGTTCCCGCCCCGCGGACGGTGATATCGCCGCGCTGGTCGCCGCGTTCCGCGGGCGCGGGCTCGTCCCCCGGCTGGAGTTCGCGCCCGAAGCCGCGCCCGCGGTGGCCCCGGCGCTGCGCCGGGCCGGTTTCGGTGTCGAGGAGACGCAGGAGTACCTGGTCTGCGCGGCCGGCGGGCTGGTCGTGCCCGAGGGGCCCGCGGCCGGGGCCCCGGAAACGGACGGGGAGTACGAGGGGGTCGCCGCGGCGCTGGCCGCGGCGTTCGGCGGCGAGCCGTTCCCGGGGGGCCCGGCCGGGCTCCGCCGCACCCGGGAGACCGGTGGCGCGGTCCGCTGCGTCCCGGCTTCGGCCGTTCCCTCCGTTTCCGGCCCCGTTTCCGGCCCCGTCTCCGTTTCCGTCTCCGGCTCCGCTTCCGGCTCCGTTGCCGTTTCCGTTTCCGTTTCCGGGGGTGGTGCCGGGACCGCCGCCGGTGCCGGTGCCGTGCCGGACGCGGTGGGGCCGGGGCGCGCGGGCGGCGCCGGAGTCCCGGAGTGCGCCGGTGCGGGGGTCTGCTCCCCGGTCGCCGGGGGTACGGCCGAACTGGCGGGCATCGGTACCCGGCCGGAGTACCGCGGCCGCGGGGTGGCCGCCGCGGTGACCGCCGCCCTCACCCTGGCCGCGTTCGAGGCGGGCGCGGCCTCGGCATGGCTGGAGTCCTCGGGCGACGGCTCCCGCCGGGTCTACGAGCGCCTGGGCTATCGCGCCGCCGGTACGCGCCTCTACATGGTCCTGGCGGACCCGGCGTAGACCGCGGCCGCGGGAGCCGCGGGGCCGGTGATTTACCCCTTATCTCCATCTATGGTGGATTCAAGAACTTCGCCGCCGTCTACTCCCTTCGGACGATCGTCTTCGAACATTTCTTCGAAAAGGTCTATCGTGGGCCCCATCGACACGGGAGGGAGAGTTGTGGCTGGTGAGAGGAGGTACGGATGTCCTTTACGCATCTCCGTACCGCCTCGGGCTACTCCCTCCGCTACGGCGCCAGCCATGTCCACGACCTGGCCCGCCGTGCCGCCGAACGCGGTCTCGACGCGTTCGCGCTGACCGACCGGGACAGCCTCGGGGGTGCGGTACGGCACGCCAAGGCCTGTGCCGCCGCCGGGGTGCGGCCGCTGTTCGGTGTGGACCTCGGGGTCCCCGCCGTGCCGCGGCCGGGCACCCCCGGCGGCGGTGACCCGCACCGGACCCGGACCCCCGCGAAGGGCGGGGTCTTCGTCACCGAGCCCGCGCAGCGGGCCGTCTTTCTCGCGCGCAGCGCGCCCGGCTGGGCCGCGCTGTGCCGTCTGGTGTCCGCGGCCGCGGGCTCCGGCGCCGGTCACGACGGTGATGCCGGGGCCGCCGACGGCCCCGGGGGCTCCGGGGGCGGCGCGAACGGATCCGGCGCGAGCGGCTCCGGCACGAGCGGCTCCGGCGGCCCCTGGTCCGCCGGGCCCGCCGCCGCGGCCTGGGCGGCGCTCGACCGCGCGGCCGCCGGTCCCGCCGGGCCGGACGGTCTCTTCGTGCTGCTCGGCGCCGACTCCGAGCCCGGCCGGGCCCTCGCCCGGGGCCGTCCCGATCTGGCCGCCCGGCTCGTCACCCCCTGGCGCGACCGGTTCGGGGACGCCCTGCGTATCGAGGTCGCCTGCCACGACCGCCCCGGCTCCGGCCCCGGTTCGCTCCGCCTCGCCGCCCGGCTGCTGGGCTTCGCCGCGGAGCAGGGCATCACCCCCGTACTGACGAACGCCGTCCGCTACGCCGACCCCGGCCAGGGCGAGATCGCCGACATCCTGGACTCGGCGCGGCTGCTCGTGCCCGTCGACGCCCGCGACGGCAGCGCCCTCGACGGCGGTGAGCGCTGGCTCAAGGACACCGGTGACATGGAGCGGATCGCCGAGCGCGTCGCCGAAGCCGCCGGGGGCGGCGGGGCGGTCCGCCGGGCCCGGGAGCTGCTCGCCGCGACCGAGGAGACCGCCGCGGCCTGTGTCGTCGACCCCGGTGACGCCTTCGGGCTCGGCCGGCTCCATCTGCCCGAGCCGCATCTCATCGGCGCCACCGCGGGTACTGCGGACCGCGAGCTGGCGGCCCGGTGCGCGGGCGCGATGATGCACCGCGGCCACCACCGCGACAGCGGCCGCTGGGACCGGCTGGAGGACGAGCTGCGGATCATCGCGGGCCTGGGCCTCGCCGGGTACTTCCTCACCATGGCCGAGATCGTGAAGCTGGTGAAGGACATGGGCGTACGGATCGCGGCCCGCGGCTCCGGTGTCGGCTCCCTCGTCGTCCATCTGCTGGGGATGAGCCCGGTCGACCCCGTGGCGCACGGACTGGTGATGGAGCGCTTCCTCTCCCCGTACCGCACCGCCATGCCCGATATCGACCTCGATGTGGAGAGTGCCCGGCGGGTGGAGGTCTACCAGGCAGTGCTGAAACGTTTCGGCAGTGAGCGGGTCGCGACCCTCGCCGTCTACGAGACCTATCGCGCCCGCGGTGCCATCGAGGCCGTCGCCCGGGCCCGCGGTATCGAGCCCGACGAGGCCCGGCGGCTGGCGAAGGCCTTCCCCCAGATCCGCGCCGGGGACGTCCGGGCGTCCCTGCGCGAGCTTCCCGAACTGCGCGAGGTCGCGGGCGAGGACCACGGCCGGCTCTGGAGCCTGGTCGAGGCGCTCGACGGGCTGCCGCACGGTACGGCCATGCACCCCTGCGGACTGCTGATCTCCGACGACGGGCTGCTCGACCGCACCCCGACCGTCCCCACCACCCTCGACGGCATCGCCATGGCCCAGTTCGACAAGGAGGACGTCGAGGACACCGGGCACATCAAGGCCGATCTCATCGGCGTACGGATGCAGTCCACGCTCGCGCACGCCGTGGCCGAGATCGAACGCGCCACCGGGGAACACCTCGACCTCGACGACCCCGCGCAGGTCCCGCTCGACGATCCGGCCGTCTACCGGCTGATCCGGTCGTCCCAGACCATGGGCTGCTTCCAGATCGAATCGCCCGGCCAGCGCGATCTGGTCCGGCGGCTGCGGCCGCGCACCATCGACGACATCACCCTGGACATCAGCCTCTTCCGGCCCGGCCCGGTCGCCGCGAACATGATCGACCCGCTGATCGCGGTGCGCGACGGGCGGGCCCGGGCGGCCTGCGCCCACGAGGACCTGTGGCCGGTTCTCGCCGAGACCGGCGGCCAGGTCGTCTTCCACGAGCAGGTCATCCGGATCATGGCGACCATGACCGGCTGCGACCTCGGCCAGGCGGACGAGGCCCGGCGCGCGCTCTCCGACCGGGACCGGCAGGGGAGGCTGCGCGCCTGGTTCGCCGACCGGGCCCGGCAGCGCGGCTATGCGGCGCAGACCGTCCGGGATGTCTGGAAGGTGCTGGAGGGCTTCGGCGCGTACGGCTTCTGCAAGGGGCACGGCGCGGCCTTCGCCCGGCCCACGTACCAGTCCGCCTGGCTCAAGACCCACCGGGCCGCGGCCTTCTACGCCGGGCTGCTCACCCATGACCCGGGGATGTACCACAAGCGGGTGTTCGTCGCGGATGCCCGGCGGCGGGGGGTGCCGGTGCTGCTGCCGGAGGTGAATCTGTCTCACACGGATACCAGGATCGAACTGGTGTCTGGCGGAAAAGGCGAGAAATGGGGTGTACGGCTGGGGCTCGCCCATATCCGGGGCATCAGCGAGGCGGAGGCCGCACGGATCGTCGCGGGCCGCCCCTATGTCTCCCCGACCGACTTCTGGCGCCGGGCCCATCCGAGCCGCCCGGTCGCCGACCGGCTGGCCCGGGTCGGCGCCCTCGACGCGCTGGGCACCGGCGACCGCAGCGGCCGCCGCGAACTGATGCTGGAGATCGCGGAACTCCACCGCCAGGGGCGGGCGGCGCTGGACCCGGGGCAGTTGCCGCTGGGAGAGGACCCGGCGGGTGCGCAGGGTCCGGTGGCCGCCGGTGCGCCGGGCGCGGTGGCCTCGCTGCCGGTGACCATGCAGGGCCCGGGGCCCGCCGAACCCGGCTCCGCGCCTGGACCCGGGCCCGGCTCCGGCTCCGGGCCTGGACCCGGCTCCGTATCCGCGCCCGGCCCCGGCTCCGCCCCTGCGCCCGGCTCCGCCCCTGCGTCCGGCTCCGTATCCGCGCCCGCGCCGGAAGGCGAACCGGCCCCCGGCCGGACCGGCGGGCTACCCGCCATGGACGGCTGGGACCAGCTCGCCGCCGAACTCGACGTCCTCGACATGGATGTCACCCGCCATCTCCTCGACGACCACCGCGCCCTGCTCACCGATATCGGCGCCACCCCCGCCGCCCGGCTCGGCGAACTCCCGCACGGGACGGCCGTGCTGGTAGCCGGGGTGAAGACGGCGACCCAGACCCCGCCGATCCGCGGCGGCCGGCGGGTTGTCTTCGTCACCCTCGACGACCCCACCGGCCTGTCCGACCTGGCGTTCTTCGAGGACAGCCATGACCGGTGCGCGGCAACGGTCTTCCACAGCGCCCTGCTGCTGGTCCGGGGCACGGTGTCCCGCCCCCGCAACCGGCCCGGCAGTCTGAGCGTCACCGGTGAGGCCGTCTGGGATCTGGCCGAGCTGATCGAACTCCACCGCGACGGCGGCCCCGCGGCGGTGGCCGACCGGCTCACCCGGAAGCAGCCCGACACCGGTGCCGACGACCGGCGCCGGAGCCGCACCCTCACCGAACCCACCGGCTATGTGATGAACGCCTGGGCGGATCTGCGCCCGCCCGGTGTGCCGCTCGTCGGCGGGCGCACCCTCCACCACGCCAGCCGCGGAAGCGCGGGGTGACGAGCATGATCCTCTATGTGCACTTCGGACTGCGGGCGGTCGCCGGACTCGGCGACCCGGAGCCGGTCTACCGCAGGCTGGTGGGGCTGGTCGGCGGGATCACCCCGCTGGTGCAGGCGCTGCCGCCGGACGCCCTGCTCGCCGATGTCGCCGGGGCCCGGCGGTACTTCGACCGGGACGCCCGGGATCTGGCGGCGCTGGTCCGGATGCGGGTGGCCGCGGTCCACGGTATCGACTGCACGGTCGGGGTCGGCGCCAATCCGCTGCTCGCCCGGATCGCGGCGCAGTCCGGCCCGCCGAACGCGATCCGCTGCGCGCCCGTGGAGCCGGAGGCGGTCGCGGAGTATCTGGCGCCGCTGCCGGTGGCGGTCCTGCCGGGCGTCGGCCCCGCGACCGTCCGCACGCTCGCGCCGTACGGTCTGACGACGGTCGGCGACCTCCGGAGCGTCCCGGCCGACACGCTCGGCCGGATCCTCGGCGCCCCCGCCGCCCGCAGGCTCCGGGAGCAGGCCCGGGGCGCCGATCCGACCCGGGTCACGGCCGCGGCACCGCCCGAAACGGTGGCGGCACTACGGGAGTTCCCGCGCGACGAACTGGACCCGGAGCGCCACCGCCGGGCCCTGCTCGGCTGCGCGGAGGAGCTGGGCTGGAAGCTGCGGCGCGAGCACCGGGCGGCGGGCGCACTGGTGCTGACGGTCGGTTACGCGGACCGCTCCGGCACGGTCCGCACCCGCACCCTTCCCGAGCCGACCGCCCACTCCCGCGCGCTGGCCGAGGAGGCGTACCGCCTCTACACCTCCCTCGCGCTCCAGCGGGCCAGGGTCCGCAGTGTGGCGTTGCGCGCCCAGGACATCGCCCCCGAGGACCGGGCCGCCCACCAGCTCACCTTCGATCCGTCCGACGACCGCGCCCGCCGGCTGGAGGCCGCGGCGGACCGGGCCCGCGCCCGTTTCGGCCCGGCCGCGGTCCATCCGGCCTCGATACCTCCGGCCGCCACCGCCTGATCACTCTTGACCTCAACGTTGGTAGAGGTTGTGGACTGTTCTCCGGCGGCGGACACGGCGCCCCGGGCGGCGCCCGGTTACCGAAGGAGCGGTCATGGCCAGCAGCGTCCTCGTCGTGGGAGATATCGCGGAGCCGGTCCGGGCGGCGGTCACCGGTGTGGTGAAGGCCCTGGAGAAGGCGTTCAACGACAAGGACCCGGTCGCGCTGAGCGAGCAGTTCGCCGAGCGCGCGTCGTGGTCCAACGCCAGGGGCCTGCGGCTGGACGACCGGCAGGCGATCGCCGACTTCAGCGGCCCGGCGATGAAGAGCTTCCTGCGCGATTCCCATGCGCGCTACGAGGTCGTGAAGCTGCTGGAGCTGGCTCCGGGGGTGATCGCGGTGAACGTGGTCCAGACCCCGGCCGACGCCGCGGGCGGGCCTGTGGCGGGTCCCTGGGGAGCGACGCTCTATGTGATTTCCGAGCAGCCGGACGGCTGGAAGATCGTCGCGGGCCAGAACACCGCGGTGGACGCCCCGGCCGGGTGACGGGTGGCTCCGGTCACCCGGCGGGAGCGGTCCGGGCGCGGGTCTACCGGGTGAAGTAGGCGTCCAGGACCGTCACCGTGCCCCGGTTGCCGTCCCGGTCACCGAAGGAGGCACGGAAGGAGACCGACCTGTCCTTCGCCGGGTTGTCGATCTGGAACCGGCCGTTCGTCACGGTCACCGGCTGCCAGTTCGCCCCCCGGTCGTAGGAGACGAGGACATCCAGCGAGGCGAGGTTCCCCGGCCGGGACGCCGGGCCCTCGACGACGACACCGGCCCGCTGCCGGGCCCCGGCCGGGGCGGTGGACGCCAGGTCGACGGGTGTGTGGAAGCGGACCGTCGACACCGGCAGACGCTCCACCGCGGTGGTCTCCCGGGAGCGGAACGTCCACGCCGCGTCCACCCGGGACGAGGCCCGTCCCACGGCCGCGTCCCGGGTGACGGAGGTGGCCAGGGTGTACGAGGCGTCCCCGGCCGGAACCGTGAACTGCGAGCCGCTGCCGCCGGTGAGCGGGTCGCCGCTCTCACCGATCAGCACACCGTCGCGGTGGAGCGTGGTCCGCGCCGACGACAGCTGTGACCAGCCCTCGTGCGCCCTGCCGTCCGCGAACACGGGCAGAGCGCCCATCAGGGTGTTCCCCGACCGGAAGACACCCCCCGACGCCAGCGAGGGGGAGAAGACTCCGGTGTTGAAGGTCTCCCTGCGGACGCTGCCCGCCGTGTACTGCCTCGGAGCCACGAAATAGGAGCCTTCTCGTACCAGCCCGCCCGAGGGCAGATAGCGGTCCTGGTCGGTCTGGAGTGCCCAGGTCGTTCCGGGCACTGTCGACAGCTTCAGCGTACGGGCCGCGGGCAGCGCGTGCGCCCGCATGGGGGAGAGGCCGAACCACGAGCCGGGTGCCTCGCCCCGGGCGGAGACATCACCGTGTGCACCGGTCCCGGACGAGCCGAGGCCCGTGTGCACGGTGGCCAGTTCTGCGTCGGTGAACCGCCGGGCCGGGCCGGTCGCGACCCGCCGGGCGTCCGCCTCGCCCCAGATGACCTTGTAGTCGGTGGTGTTCCGCTCCCACATGGCCTGCCACGACTGGGAGAGGGACCCGTCCGTGACCTCGGGGCCGAGGTGCGCCGTACGGATCTCACCGCCGTCCGTCACGGGCATGGCGGACCCCAGCACATGCTCGCCCACCGCCACCGTGTAGGTAGCCATGGTGAACAGGTTCACGGCCTGTGCGTCCGGGACGGAGAACCGCGCCGGACGGGCGTCCCGCGCGTCCACGGTGAGCGTGGTGTCCTGCCCCACCTCCAGTACCGGCTGTATGAGCATGTCCACCGGGGCGGAGCCTTCGCGGGAGGGGCTGTTGACGGCCTCCAGCACATAACGGCCCGGAGCGACCTGGAGGGTGACCCGGCCCGACGAGACGTCCGGCATATGGAAGGAGCCCGTGGCGGCACCGGTCAGCCCCTGCAGCCGGACCTCGAAGTCCCGCCCCACCGCACCGTCCCGGCCGATGAAATCGAGGGTCAGGGTGTGTGTCGCGGCGGGGGTACGGGGGCGGGCACGGTCACCGGAAGCCGCCGCGCCGGAGGCCCGGTCCGGTCCGCCCGCGCCGCCGGGTTCCGCGCTGCCCGGCTGCGCGCCCGGCGCCCGCCCGGTCAGCTCCGTGATGTCGAACCGCCGAGGGTCCTGCCGGCCCGCCGCGAGGTCGTCCGCCAGGTCCAGCGGGACCGCCTGGGTGCGCCCGCCGCCGGTCCGGAACATCAGCGGAATGTGCTTCCGGCCCTCGGGCTGCTCGTACCGCAGACCCTTGCCGTCCCGGTCCGCGCTGATCCGCTCGCCGGTCGCGAGGGTGACGCTCCGCCCGGCCGCGTACCGCGGCTCCCCGCCGGAGCCCGGGCCGGCCGGGCGCTCCGCCCCGGCCGCCCCGGCCGTACCACTCGCGGTCGCGGTCCCGGCCCCGGTCACGGCCACGACTCCCGATAACAGAACCGAGGCAAGGGCCACCGCCGTCACCCGTTTGCTTCTGATCGCCAAGCTCATGCGCGCTCCTCCGCTTCACCCGCCGGACGACGGGCCACGGAGTTTTGCCGGGCCCGCATAAGCCTGCTGTGAGCGGGCGCGGTGATACCGGCGAAGCCCCTGGTGGCGCCGATCACGCTCCCCGCTGTCGGAGGGCACCACTACGGTGCCGCCATGACACAGGAAACCTCCGCCCCCGTGGACACCGACTGGAACCGGCAGCTCGCCGACGCCTTCGCCGTACTGCTGGGCCGCCCGCTGAGCACGTACGACCAGGACGCGGTGTACGCCGCTTCCGCCCACGGCAATCTGATGTACGAGACGGGGTTCCGGCAGGACGCCGCCTGGGTGCGCCCGGGCGCGCTCGGCGGTGCCGAACCGGTGGTCTGGGACTGCTGCCTGTTCGACGACTCCGACCGGACACCGGTCTTCGACGCGAGCCGCTCGGTCTTCGAACTCACGCCGGGGAACGCGGAGTCCGCGCTCCCGGCGGAGTTCACGGCCGCCGTCGCGGCGGCCTGCTTCTCCTCCGGGCTCATCCGGGGCGCCGACCTCGCCCCGCTGGTGCAGCGGTACGGGGTGGACCTCGCGGATCCCGCCTTCGCGGGCGCCTGGACGGTCTTCTTCCCCCGGCTGCTCTCCGACGGCACCCTCCTCGGCGCCCTGAAGGCCGCCCTCGACACCGGCGACGGCCCCGGCGACCTGGTGCCCTTCGAAGTGGAGCCCGCGGAGGACCGGGCGGAGGCCCTGGCCGCGATAGCCCACCCCGGACTCCGCGCCCACACCGCCTACTTCTGCACCGACGGCGAGGAGGGGATGATGCTCCTCGCCGAGGAGGAGCGGGGCTCGGCGGGCCTGTCGGAGCAGGGCTGCGAACCGATCGCGGCCTGGGAGGACGGCCACGGCCAGATCGACATCACGGTCATCCGCCTGAGCCCGCTGGTCGCCGGGGCTTAGGAGTTGCGCCCGGCCCGGGAGGGGCCGGGTGCCGCCCCCTTCACCGGGAGCGTGACGGGCGGGACCGGACGGCCTCCGGCACCGCGGTGCCGTGCCGGGCGGACGGCCCGCGCCCCCGCGCGGGCACGAGCCGTCCGCCCGCCCTTCCCTGCTCCGCGAGCCGTCCGCCCGCCCTTCCCTACTCCGCGGGCTCCGGCTCGTACGCGTACTGCTCCGACTGGACCCGGTACATCCGGCGGAAGGTGCCCACCGCGTCGGGGGACATCAGATCCGTGAAGGAGCCCTCCTCCACCACCCGGCCGTGTTCCAGGACGTAGATGACATCGGCGTGGCGGACGCTGTGCAGGCGGTGGGTGATCAGGACGACCGTCTGGCCCTCGGCCGCCATATTGCGGATCTGGTCGAAGACCCGCTGTTCGGCCTCGGCGTCCAGGGCGCTGGTGGGTTCGTCGACGACGAGGATGCCGGCGTTGCGGTGGCGGGCGCGGGCGATGCCGAGGCGCTGCCACTGGCCGCCGGAGATCTGGTGGCCGCCGCGGTAGCCGCGGGCCAGCAGGGTGTTCCAGCCGCGGGGGAGGGAGGCGACGGTCTCGTCGGCGCCCGCGTAGGCCGCGGCCTCGTCGAGCAGGGCGTCGTCCTGGGGGGCCGAGGGACGGCCGATGGCGACGTTGATACGGGCGGTGAAGGGCCAGCGGAAGAAGTCCTGGGCGACCAGTGCGATCCGGTCGAAGAGCTGGGCCCGGTCGGCCTCGGCCGCGTCGACGTCGTCCCACATCACCCGGCCCGAGTCGGGCGCGTACAGCCCGCACAGCAGTTTCGCGAGCGTCGACTTGCCGCTGCCGTTGTTGCCGACGAGGGCGACGATCCGGCCGGTGGGGATGGTCACGTCGACCCGGTCGAGCGCGGGGGTGTCGTCGTCGCCGGGGTAGGTGAAGCTGACGTCCTCGAAGCGGATCGCATCCACCCGCGCGGGCAGCGGCCGGCCGGTTTCGGGGATCAGCCTGCGGTCGGCCTCCTTGCAGAGGGTGTCCAGGTCGGAGACGAAGAGGCTCTCCTCGTAGAGGAGATTGAGCTGGACCACCAGCGCCTCCAGATTGGCGGAGCCGGTCCGGATCGCGATGACGGCCGTGCCCGCGACCGCCAGGTCCATCGTGCCGGTCCACAGCAGCAGTCCGAGGGTGGTGTACGTGGCGGCGGTAGCCAGCCCCGTCCAGCCGGAGGCGACCAGTCCGGTACGGGCGGCGAGTCCGGCCAGCCGGGTCTGCTCGCGCTCCCCGGTCTCGGCCATCATCCGGAAGTGGCGGAGCAGGAACGGGCCGATGTTGTGGACCCGGACCTCCGGCGCGGCCTGGGCGTCGATCAGCAGCCGGCCGAGGAGCTGACCGGCCCGGGCGTGCTGCACCCAGGTGTGGAAGGAGACGTACCGGCGGCGGGCGATCGTCAGCGAACTCCAGGCGCTGGGCAGGGTCATCAGCATCAGCAGCGGCAGCAGTGCCGGGTGGAGCACGGTGAGCACCCCGGCCGCGGCGGCCAGCGAGATACCGGCGCTCACCACCGACGTACAGAACCGGATCATCCGGCGGGCGGATTCCGCGCCCCACTGCGCCGAGTCCAGCAGCTTGTGGAACTGTTCGTCCTCCACCGCCGACAGTTCGACCCGGGCGACCCGTTCCAGATACTCCTCCGTCGCCACCCGGAACACCTTCGGCTCCAGCCGGCCGGTCCCGGCCGTGGAAGCGGAGCGCAGCAGGGCGGCCACGACGGCGGTGAAGGCGACGACGGTCAGCGCCGGTACGGCGGCGAGCATCCGGTCGACGGTCGGCCCGCCGCCCAGCAGATGCACCAGGATCTGGTTGACGGCGACCAGCCCGACGGCCTGGGCGATACCGCCGCCGAGTTCGGCGCCCGCGACCTGCCGCAGGGCGCGCCGGTCGGCCCGGTGGGCCAGCCGGATGGTGGCGGCGACCAGACCGGGCATCCGGACGATCATGGCGCGCATGTTCAGTTCGAGGAAGGAGCCGTCGTGCGTGCTCCAGCCGGTGTCGTAGCGCAGGGGGCCGCCGAAGAGGAGGCGCTCGGACTCCGAGACCTCCTCCGCGCCGTGGCCGTGCTCCCCGGCCGGCGGGGTGTCACCGGCCGGTTGGGTGTCACCGGACGGTCGGGTGTCGCCGGCCGGTTGGGTGCCACCGGCCGGTGAGGCGGCGCCGGGCGCCGGGGCGGTGGGCCGGCCCGGCGTCTTCGGGCCCGCCGGAGGCGAGTTGTCCTTCGCGGCCTGGGCCGGTGCCGGGCCCGTCTGGGTGTTCCGGGCAGTCCGCGCGGTCCTCATCCGGACCCGCGCCCGCAGGCGGTTCCCGGCTTTCCGGGGCTGCTGAGGAGGTGTGGTTTCTGTGCCTTCCGTGGTCTCCGTGGTTCCGGTATCCCGCTGTGTCATACGAGCCACCCGTCTCGGTCAGTGGGTACGTCCCCCCTGCGCCACACCCTCCTCCGCCGGGTGAACTCACCGGACGTAAAGGGCCGTTTCCGCCCCGCGACGGGTCCGTCTGTGCCATGGGGCATGGGCGCGGGGCATATACCTGCGGCGACCACCGGGTGCCTCTGCCGCCTGCTTCAACCCGGGTGCGCCGGGGCTGCCGTCTGCCACGACCGGCCGCGCCGGAGCCCGCCGCCCGCCCCCGACCCCCGGCCGTGCCGGGCCCGGCGGTCAGCGGGCCATTTTGACCGGGCCCGACTCCCACGAGGTGCGCCGCACCACCAGGACCGCCACATCGTCGTACCCCGGATGCGCCGGGCCCTCCTCGACCAGGCTCTCCACCAGCGCCTCCAGATCGGCCGCCCGGTCCGTGCCGCCGTGCTGCGGCCGGGTGGTCCAGGCGGAGAGCCGCCGGGAGACCGCGGCCACCGCGTCCTCGTACGACCGGTCGGGCGTGTCCACCAGCCCGTCCGTGTAGAGCAGCAGCACCGCGCCCGGGTCGAGCTGCCCGTGGTAGACGGGGTACCGGTCGGCGGGGGTGTAGCCCAGCGGCAGCGCGCCGGGGACCTCCAGCTCCCGGACCGTGCCGTCCGGCTGGGCCAGCAGCGGGGAGGGGTGGCCGGCCCGGACGATCTGGAGATGGCCGGCCCGCGGCGACACGTCCACGATGCAACAGGTGGCGAACCGGTCGGTGTCCAGGCCCCAGAGGGTCCGGTTGCCCCGGGCCATCAGACGTTCGGCGCGGTAGCCGTCGTCGGCGTGCGCCCGCAGGGCCGTACGCAACTGGCCCATCACGCCCGCCGCCTGGGCGCTGTGGCCCTCCACGTCCCCGATGACCAGGGACGCGCCGCCGTCCTCGCGCGGCAGCAGATCGAACCAGTCGCCGCCGACCTGCATGCCCTCGGCCGCCGGGACGTACCGCGCGGCGATCTCGAAGCCGGGCAGCCGGGGCAGCGTGCGCGGCATCATCAGCTCCTGGAGGTCGGTCATCCGCCGCCGGAAGAGGTCGGAGAGCCGGGCCCGGGCCAGGGACTGGGTGAGGATGCCCGCGATGGCGGCGGTGACGATCTGGTCGTCGGAGCCGAATTCGCGCGGTGAGGCGTACGAGATCAGACAGCTGCCGACCGTGCCGTCCGCCGAGGTCAGCGGGATGAACACATAGGCGCCATGGGCTTCGGCGGGCCGGAGCCTGGGATCGGGGAAGCGCTCCCGGTACTCGGCGCGGTTGCGGAAGAAGAGGGGGTGCCCGGCGCGCAGCGCCTCCGCCATGGGGTTGTCGTCGACGGAACCCATCACCCGCAGCCGGTCCAGCGTCTCCCGGGGGTAGCCGACCGCGCCCGCGAGCAGCAGCCGGCCCTCGTGTTCCAGATGGATGGCGAGCGCGTTGGCGCCCAGTTCGGGCAGGACCGTGCCGGTCATGGTGTCCAGGACGTCCTGGGTGGAGAGGGCGGCGGCGAAGGCGTTGGTCACCTTCAGGACGAACTCCCGCCGGGTCTCGCGGCGTTTGGCCCGCTCCCGCTGGGCGGTGGTGTCCCAGATGACGCCGATCAGCAGCCGGGGTTCGCCGGTACGGGTGTGCTGGACGGTGCCCTTGGACTCCAGCCAGTGCACCGAGCCGTCGGGCCAGACCACCCGGTGGGCGGCGTGGTGCTCACCGGTTCTGAGGCTCTCGTCGAGTACGCCGCGGATCCGGTCGACGTCATCGGGGTGGATGGTGCGCAGAAAGGACTCCGCGAGCGAGTCGAACCGGTCGGGGTCGAGGCCGAAGAGACGGATGGTGCGCTCGTCGGCGATGACCGTGCCGGACGGGATGTCCCACTCGTAGGAGCCGATGTTCCCGCTGGACATGGCGAGTTCCAGCCGGGTGCGGCCGCTCTTGCTGCGGCGCCGGAAGTCCCGGAGGTCGCGGGGGGTGGCCGGACCGGGCGGGCCGGTGGTGCCGGGGGCCGCCGGCTCGCCGGGGGCGGTGCTCCCGTCCCCGGGCCCCGCCGCGGCTCCCGGTTCGTCCGGGTGCTCCGGCCGCTCCCGGGCCGCCAGATGCTCCAGCCGGTGCGCGTACACCTCTCCGACCATGGTCAGCAGCCGGTCGTCCGGGGGCGGCAGCGGCAGCGGACCGTCGTACTGGACGACGAGCGCGCCGAGCACCCGCTCGTCCACCGGCAGCGGTACGACCGCGAAGCGGATCGCGTCGCGCAGCGCGGGGAGGTCGGGGTACCGCTCGGCCAGGTCGTCGGAGACGCCGTAGACGGTGCGCCGCTCGCGTACCGCGACGGCGGCCGGCAGCGGGGAGTCGGGGGCGAGGACGGGGAACCGGCGGATGGACTCCTCGTCCATGCCCTCGTAGCCGGAGAGCCGGAGCCAGCCGTCGTCGTCGGTCAGGAAGACCGCGCCGCCGTACGCGCCGACCGCGGTCAGACAGCTCCGCAGCGCGGTGGTCAGCAGGCTGTCGGCGTCGGGGCAGGCGAGGAGGGCGAGCACGCCTTCGCGGATCAGGCCCGCGTCGGGGCGGGTGCCCGCCTCGGTGCCCGTACCGAAGTCCTCCGCCGTCATCGGCTGCCACCTCCTCGCGGAGAGGATCGTTCTGTGCCGTCCGGGACCAGTCTCCCCGGGGGCGGGGGAACTGTCCTCACGGCCGGTCCCGGTGCTGGTCCCGGGCGGCCCGCCCCGGGGCACGGCGCGGCGGCGGATCCGCCATTCCCAAGAGCAGGCAAAAAGTGCGATTCAATTGGTTTATTCACCATATAGGACTTTTGGCCTTTCTTTGTGGTGGGACGGGCGGCGACGCTGGAAGGACTCTCCGCCCGCACCCCGGCGGGCAGCCCCCAGCAGGAAGCGGAACGCCGTGCCCCCGACCCCCGTGGCACCCTCCGAGGCCGCCCCCCTCGACGAGACGCTGATCGCGTCACTCGTCGGGGACGCCACGCTGGCCCCCTCCATGCACAACGCCCAGCCGTGGCTCTTCCACTACGAGCCCGGCACCCGGACCTTCCGGATCCGGGTCGACCCGGCCCGGGAACTCCCCCTGGCCGACCCCGACCGGCGGGCCCTGCACATCAGCTGCGCGGCCGCGGTCCTCAATCTGCGGGTCGCGGCCGTCCACGCCGGGTGGGACCCGGTGGTCGGGCTGCTGCCGGACCCCGCGGACCCGGATCTGCTGGCCGAGATCGCCCTGGTGCCGCGGCGCCCCGAGTCGTACGACGAACTCGCCGAGCTGTATCCCGCGCTCGGCCGCCGCCACACCAGCCGTGCGCCCTTCGACGACGAGCGCATCGAGCTGTCGCTGCTCGACGTGCTCGGCCGGGCCGCCTTGCTGGAGGGCGCCCACCTCGCCTTTCCCGACGGTTTCCACCGGCGGACCATCCTCGACCTGAGCGGCGAGGCCCTCGTCCGCGAGCAGGAGGACGCGGCCCACCGGGCGGAGATCGCGCGCTGGACCGGGGACCCGCCGGAGGGCCGGGAGCGGGACGACGGCATCCCGCGGTACGCCTTCGGACCGCTGCGCCGGGGCGGCGGCGCGCCGGTCCGAGACTTCGGCCCCGGGGAGCCGCCTTACGCCGGGCCGGGCGGCTCCGGCGGTGCCTTCGGTTCCGGTTCCAGCTCCGGTTCCGGTACGGGCTCCCGCGGTGCCTCCGGTACCGGCGGGGCCGCTTCCGGTACCGGCCGGGCGGCGGGGGTGCCGCTGCTCCCCGACCCCGACTTCGTCCGGGAGTCCGCGGTCTTCGAGGAGTCCCCGCAGCTCGCCCTCCTCGGCACGGCCCGCGACCATCCGGCGGACTGGCTCCGGGCCGGGCAGGCCATGGAACGCGTCCTCCTGGAAGCCACCCTCGACGGCCTGGCCACCTCCGTCGCCTCGCAGGCCCTGGAGTGGAGCGACCTGCGGTGGGCGGTCCGAGACCCGGCGTCGGCGATGGGCCATGTCCATATGGTCATCCGCCTCGGCTACGGTCCGACGGGCCCGTCGACCCGGCGCAGGCCCGTCGGCGACGTACTGTCGATCGGCGGCGACGGATAGCGGCGGCGTGCTGCTCGTCGCGGCCCCACTGCCTGCCGGTGGTTACTTCCGGGGCAGGCCCGGTACCACGAACGGACCGTTCTCGAAGACGCCCTGCGGTGTGGCGCGGACCTTCGGTCCGGCCGACGAGATCTCCAGGGCGAGCCTGCCGCCCATGATCCGCAGGTCCAGCCAGTACCGGGTGGTCTCACCGGACCGCACCGGGCCGTGGATACGGTGGCCGGGGTAGCCGAGGCCCCGCAGCTCCGCCTTGACCTGCTCGGGGGAAGCGGCGGGCCCCAGGCCGGTGACCGGCCCGGTGACGCGCCGCGCGTGCGCGTCCCCCACGCACTTCTCCACCTCGGTGAGTTCCACATCGCCCACCGCCGGGGTGGTGCCGGGCTCGGAGCGGGGCGGGTCGGGCACGGGAACGGTGTCGTCGAGAGGCACCGGCTGCCCCTCCTCCGGCAGCGGCTCCTCCGGACCGGACCGCGGCTCCTCCTCCGCCGCCCGCTCCTCCGCGGCGGCCGCTGCCCGCTCCTTCTCCTGCTGCTTCCGGCCACCTGGCGGGACCGGCGAGCACAGCTCCGTCAGCTCCAGGTCCTTCTCCATGAAGGCCAGTTCCACGGCATCCCCGTCGGGCAGCTCCCCGCTGTCCGTGGTCCGCGGCGCGGCGGCGGCGGGCTCGGCCCGGGCCGAGCCCGCGGACGTGTCCCGGGCGGCACCCTCCTTCCCGGCGCCGCTCTGCTGGGTGCCGCAGGCGGTGACCGTCAGGGCGGCGACCGCGGTGAGGGCGAGGGCGATCCGGCGGCGGGCGCGGGCACCGGTCCTGCGGTGGTGACGGGTCCTGCCGGTGGGGGTCTCGTTCGCTGTCATGATCGACAGTTTTCGGCCGGGCGGATTATCACCACATGAGCACGCGTACTCATCCGCCCCGGTGATACGCCCGCTCCGGCACCTGGTCCGTAGCCGGTCCCGTATCCGCCCCGGTCCCGGCCCCGGCCTGCTCCGGCCGCCGCCGCCCCGGGCCTGGTCTGCGCCGCCCCGCCCCGCCCCGCTCCACCCGCCCCGCCCGTCCCGGCCGCAGCACCGTCCCGGCTACCACCCCCGTCCCGCTCGCAGCGGCCGCGCCGGAGCGCGGATCCGCCCGTGGCCGCGGGCCGGTGGATACGCTCCGACGGGGCGGGAGCGGACCGGTCGCCGTCCCGTCGGCGGCCGCCCGGACCACCCCGCGAAAGCCGACCGCCGCAGCCACCGCACGCACCCGAGGAGCATCTGATGGCCGCCACCCCGCTGACCCCCGCAGAGCTGGACGAGGCCCTGACCGCCCTGCCCGGCTGGACCGTCGAGAACGGCAGGCTCACCGCCTCCTTCAAGCTGGACCGCGCCGATGTCCCCGCCCTCTACGCGGCTGTGGCGGCCGCCGAGGACGAGGCGAACCACCATGCCGAGGTGACCGTCCTCTACGGCACGATCGGCTTCGCCCTCGCCACCCACGACGCGGGCAACACGATCACCGCCCTCGACACCGCCATGGCGGCCCGCCTCACCGCCCTCACCACGGCCCACGGCGCCCGCCCGGCCGGCGGTTAGCCGGGAGCCGATGGACACCCCCGGCCGTTGGTGATCGTTTACCCCGTAACGCGGATACCGGGTTCCTTCCGTGGACAGGGGCACGGGCCCGTCCTACCGTCGCACCCGGCGGCAGGTACGGGCCGTGAGCGCGGCGGAGGAGGGAAAGATGGCGGTCGAGAAACTGACCCGTCTCACCGGTGGCATCGACGACCCCAACTGCGACGATGACGACTGTCCGAACGTCTACCGGACGGGAAACGGCTCGTTCCTCGTCCAGGGCGAGGTTTCCCGGGCATTCGTACCACCTGCCGGTGAAGCGCTGGTGGAGATTCCCGAGGATGTGCTGAGGGCGGCTTTCCGTGCGCTTGGATGGTGAGGAGTGGCGCAGCTTCTTCGACGCGTTCGGACAAGAGGCCTGGCGTTTCGAGGCGCAGCCCGTATACACGATGCCGAAGGAGCGGGAGAACATCGCCCGTTTCCTCCGGGGGGAGCGGAAACCTGCGGGTCACAACGCCCTGTGGCACGAGCGGGTGCGTTCGTATGTGAGGTCGGGAAGGAACGTCGGACGGGTCCGTATCGTGCGTGTGCCGCTCACCGACTACCAGCGGTACCAGTTCGCCTGGGGAATCCCCGGCAATATCGCCGCAGGGGAGGACATCCGCGTCCTCGACGTGACGCGGAACGACTACGGTCTGCCTCTTTCCGGAGGGCGGGACTGGTGGATGTTCGACCGCTCCCGGATCGCACATCTCAACTTCCGGCCGGACGGTACCCAGCTCAACCGTGAGGTGTACGAGGGCGACCCTGCCCCCTACCGGGAATGGCAGCGCATCGCTCTGGAGTCCGCCGTGCCTTTCGAGGAGTATGTGACGGGCCTTGGTGTTTGACCCGGGGCATCTGGGCGGCAGGTCCAAAGCCGATCTGGCGGCGGCACTGGGCGCTCTGCGCAGAGACGCGGGCCGTACGCAGATCTGGCTCGCCCGCCGTTGCAATATGTCGCAGACGAAGCTCAGCAATATCGAGACCGGGCGGATCACGCCCGGTCTCGTGGATGTCGAGCTGATCCTCAAGGCCCTGGACACACCCCGCGACACCGCGGTTCAGATGGCTGCCCTGGCGAGGCTGGCGAACACGGAGTGGCAGGGCAAGAGGGCATCGTGGCGCCGGGGTACGGAGAAGCGCCAGGCGGAACTGGCCGGCCTCGAAGCGGAAGCGGTGGAGCTGCGTTACTTTCTCCCCGCAATGGTGACGGGGCTCCTGGCGACGCCCGCCTATATGCGGGCCGGCCTCACCCATGTGCCCGGGGACCTCTCGGGAGTGCTGGCGCGGAAGATGGAACGGCAGGCCGTTCTCCATGACGGCGGGAAGCTGTTTACCTTCCTCCTCACCGAACAGGCCGCCCGATGGCCGGTGGTCCCACCCGCCGAGATGGCGGCCCAACTGGACCGGCTGGTATCGCTGACCCATCTGCCGAGTGTCCGCATCGGCGTCCTCCCGCCCCAGGCGCCCTGCGTCCGCGGTCCGATGAACACGTTCACCGTCTACGACGAGCGGCTCGTCACGGTCGAGACCTTCACCGGGCGCCTGGTGTTCCGTGACGCCAGGGACATTGCCGAGTACCGGCAGATCTTTGCCTCGTACGAGCGGATCGCCCTGTTCGGGAACGACGCCCGGGCGCTGTTCGCGGAATGGGCAGAGACATTCCGTCCGTGATCGTTTATCCCGGAACGCGGATATTGCTGGCCCTTGGCCGCGGCGTCCTGAAGCGTGGTCGGTGGCAGATCCGGCACACCGGCACACCAGGAGGCGATGACATGACGATCACCCACCGGGAGAACGCAGGCGCTTCACATCTCGATCTCATCCGCCCCGAACTCCGCGCGGATCTGGTTGCGCTCGTTCGTGACGACTACTGGCCCGGACTCACCGATGAACTCGGCGAGCGCGGTGTCGAGCAGCTCGCGGCATTCCTGTCGACCACCGCGACCGTGGCGCACAGGATGACGCCGAGTCTTCGGGTGGATCTGTTCTGGCACGCCTTCGTCCTCCACACCAAGCCCTACGCCGACTTCTGTGCCTCCCTGGGGGCCGGGTTTATCCACCACGTACCGGACCGGGGCGGGCACGGTTCCGGCAAGGGGCGAGCCGCCATGGCTCGTACCGAGGCCGCTGTCCGTGCCGCCGGTTACACCATCGACCCCGAGTTCTGGCCGGGGGGCGGAGGAGCCGACTGCACCCAGAGCTATGCGGGTTGCTCCGACAGCCCGGTGAACACCTGACCGTGCGTTCCTCAGCCGCCCGGGCGGGTCCGGGGCGGCTTCCTCCGCTGCCGAAGGAGCTGCCGCCCGTGACCGATGCCGCCCGTGCCGCATGGGACGTCTACGCGCGCACCGCGCCTGTGCGGAGGGCGGTTGATGCCCGGGGGGAGAGCACCTGGTTCAACTGGACCCAGTACGCCGATCACGGGCCCGGTGCCGAGGTGCTGGGGCTGCCGGGCGGCGGGCGGGTGGTGGATCTGGGGTGCGGGAGCGGGGGGAACGCCGCGCATCTCGCGCGGACCGGGACGCGGGTCACGGGGGTCGACCTCTCCGGGCGGCAGCTCGCCAAGGCCCGGGAGCGCCGGGGCGGGCCCGGTGGGGTGGAGCTGGTGGAGGGGGATGCCCTCGGGTGGCTGGCGGCCGGGCCCGGCGGGTGGGATGCCGTGTACAGCGTCTTCGGGGCCGTCTGGTTCACCGATCCGGCGCTGCTGGTGCCCGTGGTGCACGCGAAGCTGCGGCCCGGCGGGGTGTTCGCGTTCTCGCAACGGCCGCCCGTCCCGGGGTGCTACGGCCGGCAGGCCGCTTTCATCCCCCGGGGCGAGGGCGAGGACCCCGCCGTCGTCACGCGCTGGGACCATCCGCCGGAGGTCTGGTGCGATCTGCTGGCGGGGTACGGCTTCGCGGAGGTGACCGCCGCCGTACTCCCGCCGCCGGACCGGAGTCCCCGCCGGGCGGGGACCCTGCTCGTCCGCGGGGTGCGGGGCGCGGGCGGTGCCCGCGCCGGGTGAGGGAGTGTCCTACGGTCACGCCGCCGCGGTGCACGGGGCTCCCGTGGCGCAGGGTGCGTTCGTGCCCTCCGGGCGGGCGGCCCGGGCGGGACGGGGCGTATCGGCAGGGGCGGCCGGGTGTGGGGGCGGTGGGGCCGTACGGGGGGTTCTGTCCCGGGTGGCCGCCTGTCGTAGCTGGCGGTCGACCGCCCGGTCCCGGGCATGGCCCACCAGGGCGGGAAGGGTGACGAGGGCGGCCAGTGCGATCACGGCGAGGTAGCTCCAGAACGTGTTCATGCCCTCTACTGTCGCGGGCCTGCCCACCCGGCAGCAGTGGCAGAACTGTCATGAATCTTCGATTTACTGCCAGCCGTCCGGCCCCGCCGTGGCACACTGGCCGCCATGCTGAGCAATGTGGCGGTACCACTGCTCGACACGGTGCACCCCTTCGAACTCGGGGTGCTCTGCGAGGTGTTCGGCCTCGACCGAAGCGACGACGGAATGCCGGTGTACGACTTCGCGGTCGTCTCCGCCGAGGACACCCCCACGCTCTCCACACACGCGGGCTTCACCATCACCACCCCGTACGGTCTGGAGCGCCTGGAGGAGGCCGACCTGATCGCCGTGCCGACGGGTGGCTCCTATTCGACCCGGGGCTATCCGGAGGAGCTGCTCGCCGCGCTCCGCCGGGCCGTGGACCGGGGCGCGCGGGTGCTGAGCGTCTGCTCGGGGGCCTTCGTCCTGGGCGCGGCGGGCCTGCTCGACGGCCGCCGCTGCACCACCCACTGGCGGTACAGCGCGGCGCTCGCACGGCGCTTCCCGCTGGCCGAGATCGACCCCGACGTGCTGTACGTGGACGCCGGACCGGTCGTCACCTCCGCGGGTACGGCCGCGGCCATCGACGCCTGTCTGCACATCCTCCGCCAGGAGCACGGCCCCGAAGTCGCCAACTACATCTCGCGCCGCATGGTCGTCCCGCCGCACCGCGACGGCGGCCAGGCGCAGTACATCACCCACCCCCTGCCGCGCAGCCGCTGCGACACGATCGCCGAGACCCTCGACTGGATGGAGCGCCATCTCCACGAGGACATCACCGTCGACCGGCTCGCCGAACGGGCCCATATGTCCCCGCGGACCTTCGCCCGCCGCTTCCTCCAGGAGACCGGCACCACCCCGTACCGCTGGCTGCTCCGGCAACGGGTGCTCAAGGCGCAGGAGTTGCTGGAGTCGACCGACGAGACGATGGACGTGATCGCCGATCACTGCGGCTTCGGCAACGCGGCCGCCCTGCGCCACCACTTCCTCCGTACGCTCGACACGACCCCGAACGCCTACCGCCGCACCTTCCGCGGCGCGGCCGTCTGAGCCCCGCGGCCGGCCGGGTCCCGGGACCCGGCCGTGCCGCCGGTCACTTCGCGTCGGCGTAGCACTCCACCGCGGCCGTGGTGAACGGGAAGCGGACCGGGGTGTCGCCGAAGGCGATCCGGCCGGCCAGGGCGCCCGCCTCGCGGATCGCCGCCGTCACCGCCTCGGTCTCCTCCGCCGGGCAGTGCACCACGACCTCGTCATGGACGAAGAACACCAGCTCGGCCCGCATCCCGGCGGTCGCTCGGCGCAGCGCGGCCAGCATCAGCAGGGACCAGTCGGCGGCGGCGCCCTGGACCACGAAGTTCCGTGTGAAGCGGCCGCGGGCCCGGGCGTCCGAGGTACCGGACGGGACGGCCGCCTCGGTGTCCTCCTGCGGCAGGCCCGCCTCCCCGGCATCGTCCCCGCCCCGGACCGGCGGGCAGGTGCGGCCGAGGTACGTACGGACCAGACGGCCCTCCTCGCCCGCGCGGGCCGCATCGTCCACATAGGCCACCGCGGCCGGGAAGCGGCGCCGCAGCGCGGCGAGGTTCTTCAGGCCGTCGCCGGAGGTCTGCCCGTAGATCGCGCCCAGCAGCGCCAGCTTGGCGTGCTCCCGGTCGCCCGCGAACGCCCGGGTGGAGAGCAGCGAGTACAGATCGGCTTCATGGCCCGAGACCTCCATCAGACCGGGGTCGCGGGAGACCGCGGCCAGCACCCTGGGCTCCATCTGGTCGGCGTCGGCGACCACCAGCCGCCAGCCCTCGTCCGCGACCACCGCCCGCCGGATGACCCGGGGGATCTGGAGCGCGCCGCCGCCGTTGGTCGTCCACCGCCCGGAGACCGAGCCGCCGGGCAGATAGCCGGGCCGGAACCGGCCGTCGCGTACCCAGTCCGCCAGCCACCCCCAGCCGTGCGCCACCCAGATCCGGTACAGCTTTTTGTACTCCACCAGCGGTTTCACCGCGGGATGGCCGATCTCCTCCAGCTCCCACCGGCGGGTCGACCGCAGCTTCACCCCCGCCTCCGCGAACGCCTTGATCACATCGGCCGGGAGATCCGGCCGCACCCGCCGCCCGAACGCCGCCGACACCTCGTCCGCCAGCTCCGCGAGCCGCCGGGGCTCCCCGCCGCCCGCGTACCGCTCGCCGAGCAGCTCCGCCAGCAGCCGCCGGTGCACATCGGCCCGCCACGGCAGCCCCGCGCGGTTCATCTCGGACGCCACCAGCATTCCGGCCGATTCGGCGGCCGTGAGCAGCCTCATCCGGCCCGGGTGGGCGGTCGCGTCATGACGGCGCTGCTGCTCCGCGTACACCTCCAGCAGGGATTCCAGCGGCACCGGTACCGGCCGCGGTTCGAACAGCGACGACTGGGCGCCCGGCTCGGCCGCGCGCTGCGGCGGATCGGGCGGGACGGGCTGCCGCCGCAGCCGGGCCAGCGCGGCCGCGGCCGACCGGGGCTCCCCGAACCGGCCCTCGTGCCCCAGGAGCAGCAGCTCGGCGTCCTCGATGTCGTAACACCGGTCCACCGGGACCCCGGCCGCCAGCAGCCGGGGGTAGAGGTCGAAGGTGGACCGCCACACCCAGCGGCCGACCTCCGGCCGGGACCGGACCGCCGTGACCAGATCGGGCTCCCGGACCACCGGCCCGGCGGGCAGCCCGTCGGGGCGCAGGGGCACGAGCCGTGCCCCGTCGCCCTCCTCCGCCGCGATCGCCCACCGTTCCGTCATGGGGGAATTGTCTCAGCAGCCTCTGACAGAGGGCTCTGACAGCAGACTCTGACAGCAGGCCGGACGCCGGTCCCGGTGGCCGGCTGCGCGGTGCGCCTCCGGGCCGCGCGTTTATTCGTACGAACCGATCGCGGCGACCCCTTTAGGATCAGCCCGTTCAGCGGCGCCGGGGTGCGCCGCGGCAGGCATCAGGGGGGCTCCATGGACGGTTCCACGGCAGGGCGCGGACGGCGGCGACGGGCGGGCTTCGCCGCGGGTACGGCGCTGCTCGGGGTACTGGCCGCCGGGTGCGGGGGAAGCGGCGGGGGCGGTGAGAACGCCCCGCAGGACCGGGCCGGCGCCCCGCGGCCCGACCCGGACGTGAAGGTCCGGCAGATCGGCGGCAAGGGCGGTGTCTGCACGCTCCCCTTCGCCTTCGACATCGCCGCCGGGTGGAAGGCCGACGCGCTGTCGGTCGCCCAGGGGAACGAGCTGTCCGAGGCGATCGGCGGGCGGGGCAAGGCCCATATCGTCTGCGAGCTCGACGCCCGCCCCTCCGGCACCACGGGCTTCATCCGTTTCTGGTCGCCCACCTCGAACGGCTTCGCCAACCAGACCCCGGACAGGGCCGCGGCCCGCAAGGCCCTGGACGACTTCGTCGCGGACAGCGGTCTGGAGAAGATCGCGAAGGTCGAGCACCGTGAGCTGAAGACGGGCCCCTACCAGGCCGTCGAGGTGAGCTACGAGGGCTGGGACGGCTTCTGGGAGCAGACGGAACAGGAGCGCCATCTGGCCGTCGCCACCCCCGGCGGCATCATGCTCGTCGAGGTCGGCGGCCAGGCGGACAGTGACCACAAGGCCCTGCTGCCCGAGTACGAGCGGATCAAGGAGACCCTCCGCAAGCCGTGAGCTGTGGGCGGTGGGCCGTGAGCCGCAAGCCGTGAGCCGTGAGCCGTGAGCCGTGAGCCGTGACCGCCGTGGGCCGTGACCGCCGTGGGTGCCCCGGCCGCGGTGGGTGCCGGGACCGGAACAACGGGGCCCGCCCCGATCCGCCCGTGCCGGGCACCCCGCCGCGCACCGCATCATGGAGGGATGAGTACCGCCCCGCAGCCGCAGAGCACCGTCGAGCGGGCCCTGGCGACCGCGCTGTACGCGCAGGACTCCGGGCCGCGGGACCGGTCCGTGGAGACCGCCCTGGACACCGCGGCCTCCCTGCTCGCCGCCGACCCGGGTGCCGACGGGGAGCTGGCCCGGCGGGGCGAGGAGTTCGTCCGGCGCGCCTGGGAGCGGGGCTGGCAGCCCGCCGACGTCGTCCGGATCGTCCGCCGCGACCTCGGCGAGCCCCGGCTGCGGATCCTGGCCGAGCTGATCCGGGCCGAGGCGCGCCGCTACCCGGAGGCGACCCTTCCGGCACGCTGGGCCGGTCAGCTCGCCGCCCTGGACCCCACCGCCGTACCGCCGTGGCGGGCCCCTGACCGCTTCTCGTACGCGACGGCGGCGCTGGAGCTCTACCGGCTGCTCCTGCGGCTGCCCGCGGTCGAGCCGGTCGGCCCGGTGCCGGGGGAGCGGTCCGCCGCGCCGCCGCCCTCCGCCCAGGAGCCGAAGGCACTGACCCGGATACGGGCGCTGCTCGCCAAGGCCGAGGCCACCGACTATCCGGAGGAGGCCGAGGCCCTGTCGGCCAAGGCCCAGGAGCTGGCCGCCCGGCACAGCATCGACGCGGCCGCGCTCGACGGCGGCGGCCCGTCCCCGGCCGTCCCGGGTGCCTGCCGGATCGGAGTGGAGCCGCCGTACGAGACGGCGAAGGCGATCCTCCTCGACGCCGTCGCGGAGGCGAACCGCTGCCGCGCCGTCTGGAACAGCGCCTTCGACTTCTCGACGGTCGTCGGATACGCCCCCGACCTCGAAGCCGTCGAACTGCTCTACGCCTCCCTGCTGGTCCAGGGCACCGCCGCGATGATCCGGGCCGAGGCGGACCAGCGGGCCGGCGGCCGCAAGCGGACCAAGACGTTCCGGCAGTCGTTCCTGATGGCGTACGCGTCCCGGGTCGGCGAACGGCTCACCGCCGCGGCCGAGTCGGTTTCGGAGACCGCCCCCGCGGGGCTGCTGCCCGTACTGGCGACCCGGGAGGTCGCCGTCGGCGCCCGTACCGACGAACTGTTCCCCCGGACGACGGCCACCCGGGTACGCGGCGTCACCGACGAGGCGGGCTGGACCGAGGGCCGGGCGGCGGCCGACTCGGCCCGCGTCCACCCGGACCGCCGCCAGGTGAAGGGGCGCGGCGAGGACTGACCGCCCGGGCGGTCCCGGGCCCTCCGGCCCTTCCCCGCCGCGGCCCGTCCGTGCCCGGTGCCGCGGTCCGTCCGGGGCGGACGGCCTTTCCCGGACTCCGGACCTTTCCTGGACTCTCCGGTCCTTTCCTGGACTCTTCGGGACTCTCCGGAACTTTTCCGGCCCGCCGGGAACTCCACCGCCTCGCCGCGCGACCACTCAGCCGACGGGGCGTGACCGACTCGCCCCGAGGACCACGAGGCCGGTGCGGACGGTGCGGACGGTGCGAGCGATGGAGACCTGGGAAACGGAGGGAGCCCCGGAGACGGCGGGAACCACCGCGGCCGGGGGAGCCCCGGACGGTACGGGCGTCCCCGAGGCGGCGGCGGCAAACCAGGCCGCGGCGGAGCCCCTGCCCTGGTACGCGGACGACTCCCTCTGGGTGGACTTCGCCCCCGCCATGTTCTCCGACCGGCGCGCCGCCGATGTCGCCGCCCTCGTCCGCGAGGCACCCCTCCTCGACTTTCCGCCCGGCACCCGTGTCCTCGACCTCTGCTGCGGCCCCGGTCTCTTCCTCGCCCCCCTCGCCGGCCGCGGCCACCGCGTCACCGGCGTCGATCTGAGCGAACCGATGCTGCGGCGGGCAAGGGCCGCCGCCGAGGCCGCCGGGGACGGGGCCCGCGACCGGACCGAACTCGTCCGCGCCGACATGCTGGACTTCGTCCGGCCCGGCGCCTACGACATCGTCCTCAACGTCTTCACCTCCTTCGGCTACTTCGCCGAGCCCGCCGACAACCTCCGTGTCCTGCGCAATGCCCGCCGCAGCCTGGCCCCCGGCGGAAAGCTGCTGGTCGACGTCATGGGCAAGGAAGTGCTCGCGGGCTGGATCGGCCGTCCGCAGGCCGTCGACCTGCCCGACGGCTCGTACGTCGTCCAGCGCGACACCGTTCTGGACTCCTGGCGCAGGCTCCGCACGGACTGGACCCTCGTTCGCGGCGGAACCGCCCGTACCGCGTCCATCCACTCCTTCCTCTACAGCGCCGCCGAACTCCACGATCTCTTTCTGGCGGCCGGTTTCACCGCGGTGGAGTGCTACGGGGACTTCGACGGCTCTCCCTACGACCAGCGGGCCCGCCGGCTGATCGTCGTCGGCCACGCCCCCGGCTGACCCCCGCCCGCCCCCGGCCGAACCATCGGCCGGCTCTCCGGCCCACCCCGCCGAGACCCCGGCCGGGATCCTGCCGAACCTCCCCGGCCGGATCCCGGCCGGCACCCGGGCCGCCCCCCACCGGCCCCGGCCGCCCGCGGGCGGCCCCCTTCGCTTCCGACCGGAGGACCCCCACACCATGCCCCCTCCAGTTCCCCCCGCCGGACGGACCGCCCCGTCCACCACCGCCGCACCCGCACCCGTGACCGCACCCGCACCCGTGACCGTCCACGAGCACATCACCGACGCCCTCAAGGACCCCGCCCTCGTCCGCCTCGGCCCCACCACCGTCCTCGCCCGTTTCGAGACGATGAAGCTGTACGCCGCCCTGGGCGCCGTCCGCACCCTGCTGGAGACCGGCCGGATCAGCCCCGGCCAGACCGTCGTCGACAGCTCCAGCGGGATCTACGCGCTGGCGCTCGCCCTCGCCTGCCACCGCTACGGGCTCCGCTGCCATATCGTCGCCTCCACCACCGTCGACGCCGCGGTGCGCGCCCAGCTCGACGTCCTCGGCGCGACCGTGGACCGGATGCCGCCGTCGCGCAGCCTCCGCCTGGACCAGGAGCGGCGGGTCCGGCATATCCGGGCGCTCCTCGCCGAGCGGCCGGACTTCCACTGGATGCGGCAGTACCACGACCGGGTCCACCACACCGGCTACCGCGAGTTCGCCGCACTCGTCACCGCCGCGCTGCCACCGGGGCCGGTCACCGTCGTCGGCGCGGTCGGCACCGGCGCGTCCACCGGCGGGCTGACCTCGGCCCTGCGTGAGAGCGGCCGCCCGGTCCGGCTCGTCGGCGTCCAGCCCTTCGGCAGTGTCACCTTCGGCAGCGAGGGCTTCAGCGATCCGGAGGCCATCATCGCCGGGATCGGCAGCTCCGTCCCGTTCGGCAATGTCCGTCACGAGCTGTACGACACCCTGCACTGGCTCGACTTCCGGCACGCCATGGCGGGCACGGTCGAACTCCTGCGCCGCCACGCGGTCTTCGCGGGGCTCTCGACCGGGGCCGCCTATCTGGCGGCCCGCTGGGAGGACCGGGCCCGCTGGGAGGACCGAGACTGCTGGGAGGACGGGGAGGAGGGCCGCGGGGTAGCCGCGGAGGGACCCCCGGCGGCGGATCCCGGCACCTTTCTCGTCCTCGGTGCCGACACCGGCCACCGCTACACGGAACGTGTCTTCGCCCGCCACACCGAGGCCCTCGACCCGGCCGCCGTACGCCCCGAACGCATCACCGACCTCGGTGAACTGCGGCCTCCGTGGGCGGTCATGGAGTGGGCGGGCCGCCCCGCCCCGCCGGGCGCGGCCACCCCGGCAGACGATCCCGCCGACCGCCCCTCCGACGGCGCCGCCCGTCCCGCCGTCCGCTCTGCCGACCGCCCCGCCGACCACCCCTCCGACGGCGCCGACCGTCCCCCGTACCCCTGGCAGCCTCCGCAACCCGCCCGCCCGCGCGCCGTGACCGGAGGTCCCCGATGACCATCGCCGCCCTCGAAGCCCTCTCCTTCGGGCTCGAACGCCTCGCGCTGGCCGCCGCCGTCGCCGGGCACCGTCTGGTGCTCCTCACCGCCGACCGCACGGTCTACCGCCATGAGCTGGCGGCCATGCCCGACGGCATCCTCGACGTCGTGGACGTCGACACCACGGACCCGGCCGCCGTACGCCGTGCCCTCACCGCCCTCCCCGGGCTGGCCGGGCTCGTCAACACCACCGACACCTGGAGCGTCCCGGCCGCCGACCTCGCCGCCGAACTGGGGCTGCCGGGACCCGATCCGGCGGCCGTACGCGTGCTGCGGGACAAGGCGCTCGTACGGCGGAAGCTGTACGCGGCCGGGCTGAGCCGCGGCACCGCCACCGGCGTACCGGACGACGGCGTACCGGACGACGGCGTGCGGCTGCCCGCCGTGCTCAAGGACTCCGCGGGCACCTCCTCCCGCGGGGTGTGGATCGTCCATGACGGGACCGGGCTGCGGGAAGCGCTCGCCGAGGCCCGGGCCGGGGCCGGGCGGGCCGGGCTCAAGGGCGAGCTGTTCGCCGAACCGTTCCTCGCCGGGCCGCTGTACAGCGCGGAGACCCTGAGCTGGAAGGGGGAGACCCGGCTGCTGGGGGTGTCGAGCCGGCTCACCTCCCGTACCCCGTCCGTACGGGAGGAGGGTGCGGCCTTCCCCGTCGCGCTCCCGCCCGCCGAGCGGGAGACCGTCGCCCGCTGGGTGGCCGACGTCCTGGCGTGCGCCGGGCACGACCAGGGATTCGCCCATGTCGAGTACGTCCATACCGTCCACGGCCCGGAGCTCGTCGAGATCAACCGCCGGATCGGCGGCGCGCTGATCGGCGAGGCGCTCTGCCGGGCGCTGGGCACGGACGTCTACGACGCGCTGGTCGAAACCACGCTCGGGCTGCGGCCCACGCTGATGGCGGGGCCGATGGCGGCCCCCTTCACCGGCCCCGCGGTCGCCTTCGTCCTCGTCTATCCGGACCGGCCGGGGATCCTGACGGGCTGGCAGGGGCTGGACGGTCTTGCCGCGTTCCCCGGGAAGGTGGAGTGGTATCCGGTACGCGCACCGGGGGACACCGTCACCGACCTGGGCGACCAGCGCGGCTGTACGGGCATGGTGCTGGCGGAGGCGGCGACCGCGGAGCTGGCGCAGCACCGGGCGTGGAGCGCGGCGACAACCGTACGGCCGCTGATGGCGGACCGCTGAGCTGCTGCTCCCTGAGACCGGCCCCGGCCCCGGCCCCTGCCCCGGCCGCGTCCGGTCCGCCCCGGGCCCCGGCCCCGTCCTCGGCCTGTCCCGCCCGCAGGGGACGGACCGGGGCCGGACACGGGGACGGAGACGGAAACGGGCACGGTTACGGCGCCGGGGTGACGGAACCGGGGCCACGGAGCGGAATACGGCCGTACGGGTACGGCGGCGGGCGGCCCGGCCCCTCCGGCCGCCGCCGTACCCCGCCCCGCCCCACCTGCACCCCCGCCCCGAACCGGCCGCCCCGCCCGGTCAGGCCGCCCGGTCAGGCCGCGACGAGCACCGCGGCTTCCGGCCCGGGCGGCCCCTGCCGGATCTCCGCGGCTTCCGTGGCTTCCGGGGCATTCGGGGCATTCGGGCCCTCCGGCGGCAGCCGGTCCAGCCAGAGCCCGGCCAGTTCCCGCCGGGCCCGGGCCACCCGGGATCTTATGGTCCCCACCGGGCAGCCCAGGATCTCCGCCGCCTCCGCGTACGACAGCCCCAGCAGCCGGGTCAGCACGAACGCCTGACGGCGGCCCGGCTCCAGCGCGTACAGCGCGTCCCGGAAGGCCACGGACTCCTCGAAGCCCGGCAGTTCGCGCTGCTGGTGGACGCGGTCCGCCGCGCCCAGCCAGTCGTCGGCGGTATCGGCGATCCGGGGGCGCGCGGCGGCCCGCCGGATACCGTCGACGACCACCCGGCGGGCGATCGTCAGCAGCCAGGTGCGGGCCGAACTGCGCCCCGCGAAGCCGCTGAGGCTGGTCAGCGCGCGGGCATAGGTCTCCTGCGCGAGGTCGTCCGCGCCGCCTGGCGCGTCGAGGGAGCCCGGCCTGCCGTGCGTCAGCCGGATGACGAAGCGGCGTACGTCCTCGTACGTGGCCTCGATGAACAGCTCCGTGGCCCGGCGGTCGCCGGTGCCCGCGGCCAGGGCCCAGTCGGTGATCTGGGCGTCCCGGCGGCCCGTGCCGTGGTCCTGTGCGGCACGGACCCGAGGGGATGAATAGGGCATGACAAAGATCCTTCGCGTCCGGACTGACCCCGCCGGAGCGGGGTTTGGGGAAGGGGTGTCAGGACGGAAGGAGCGGGGGGCCGCGGCGGGTGACCGCCCGCAGCAGAAGGAGGGACTCCGGGAGCCGGACCCGGTGGCGGCGCGGCCGGGACACCCGGAGGTTCTCCGGCGGCAGGGCGGCGTACGCGCCGCGGAACACGGCGCGGACGAAGCGCAGCCGCCCGCGCAGAAAGAGGCGGAGCGCCAGGGCGGACTGGGCGAGAGCGCGTTCGCCGCGCCACAGCCACCAGCCGCAGACGGCTCCGGCGGCGAGGTGCGCGGCGGTCATGCCCGGAGCGAGACCGGACGCCGGGCCGGACCCGATCGCGGGCCCGGTCACGGAGGAGATCGCGGAGGCAATCGCAGAGGTGATCGCGGAGGCGATGGCAGGGACGGTGTCCGGCAGGGTGCCGGACACCGTTCCGGACGGCAAGGGCGGTAAGAAGGACAGTGGTGAGGGCGGTCCGGACTCCCCGCCCGGCCCCGCGAGGGCGCCGGCGCCACCGTGCCCGGCCCCGTGGTGCGAGCCGCCGGACCCGCCGTGCGGAACGGCCGCGAACAGCAGGTGCAGCAGCACCTGGACCGCCGCGCTCACGGACACCACGACCCCGGCGGAACGTTCCTTTCGGGCGAGCCGCCAGGCCAGCAGGCAGACCGGAGGTACGGCGACCGCATAGGCGGCGGGGGGCGGCGAGGCGCCCGAGGCGAGTGCGTGGCCGGTCCCGGACACCACGACGCACACCGCGGCGAGCACCGCGGCGTGGGCGATGCGGAGTCCGGATCCGGCTCTCATGCGGCTCATGGTGCCAGCGGGCCGGGGAACTTCGGGAGTAGGGCGACCATCACGCGTCTCCAAATTATGTGACGCACATCACGGATGGTCTCCGGGAACTCGAAGGCCCGCCGGTCCGACCCACTCAGGGACAGCTCCCCGCGCCCCACCGCGGCCCCCCACAGCAAGGAGCGGACCGATGCAGCCCCCGCCGCCGGAGCGCACCGCTCCCGACGCCGTGCAGAAACCCCCGAACACCGGGGCCGCTCCCGTACCGGCGCCGCGCACCGGCTCCGCCGCGGGCGGCCGGGTGACCCTCCGCTCCGATCTGCGCGCCGGACGGCTCGACGGGCTCGCCGCCCTCGTCATCACCGCCGCGCTCTTCGCCCTGATCTGGGCCCGCATCACCTCCCGGGCCTCCTCCACCGCCACCGTCATGCCCTTCATGGCCGACGACCCCGGCAGCTTCTGGCTCTACTTCCTGAGCCAGGCGTTCGGCTGGTCCGCGCTGCTCTGGGCGTGGCTCACCGTCCTCCTCGGGCTGCTGCTCTCCGGCCCCCGGCCCTCCTGGCTGCCTCTCACCGGACCCCGGCTGGAACGCCTCCACCGCACCACCAGCATCAACACCATCGCGCTGATCGCCGCCCACGCGCTCCTCTTCGCCGCCGAACTCATCCGCCACGACAAGAACGCCTGGTACGGGGCGGCCTGGACCGCCTTCGTCGAGACCTTCGTGCCCGGCGGCTACGACTCCGGCACCGGCCGGGTCGCCATCCCCGTCGGCCAGGCCGCGCTCTATCTGGCGATCCCGCTCGGCCTGCTCTTCTACATACGCCACCGGATAGGCCCGAAGACCTGGCGGGTGCTCCACCGCTTCGTCCTGGTCGTCTATGTACTGAGCGTCTGGCACACCCTGCTGTACGGCACCAATGTCTGGTACGACGGCTGGTTCCGCACCTCCGTCTGGCTGCTCCAGCTCCCCATCGCCGCACTCTTCCTGCTGCGGCTCCTGGCCCCGGCCCGGCGTTCGGAGCGGCTCCCCGCGCTCTCCGCGACCCCGGGCCGCGCCCGGCCGCTGTGGACGGCGCGGGCGGCGGGCCGGATCGCGGTGGCGGCCGTGGCCGTCCTGATCGTCGCGGTCGTCGTCACCGGCCGGGACGGCGGCCGGGAAGAGCCCCCGGCGGACACCTCCTCCACCCACAACCACGACTGAACCGCCGCGCCGCCGCGCCCGCCGGGTACACCGGTCCGCCCCCGCCCCCGGCGGTGCCGGCCGCCGCCCCGCTGCCGGAAAAGGCCCTGCGGTCCGGGCCCCGCGGGCCTACCGTGGCCCCATGCCGCATACCGCCGCGCTTCTCGTCATCGACCTCCAGAACACCATGGTGTCCATCGCGCACCGCCCGGGCCGGGTGCTCGCCGTGGTCGCCGGACTGCGGGACCGGGCGCTGGCCGCCGGGGTGCCGGTGATCACCGTCCAGCACCGCGGCGAGGGGGTGGAGCCCGGTACGGAGGGCTGGCGGATCGCGCCCGAGGTGGCGCCCGGCGAGGACGAGCCGGTCGTCCACAAGACCAGCGCCGACAGCTTCCTGGACACCGAACTGGACGCGACGCTGCGCGGACTGGGGGTCACGGAGGTCCTGATCACCGGCTTCGCCACGGAGATCTGTGTGGACACGACGGCACGTCAGGCGCTCAGCCACGGCTACGACATCGTCCTCGTCGAGGACGGCCACCTCACCTCCGTACGCCCGGACGACAGTCCGTACGTGCCTGCGGAGACGGCCGTCGCCCACCACAACCAGATCTTCCGGATGATCAGCTTCCCGGGGCGCAGCATCCGGGTCCTGCCCGCCGCCGACATCGACTTCGGCGCGCCCCCGGCCGGTGCGGCGGCGCGCTGAACGGACTCCGCGGACTCCGGTCGCCCCCGGACTGCTCGGACTACCCGGACTGCTCGGACTGCTCGGACTCCGTGAACTCCTTGAACATATGGACGTCCTCGGCCCCGCCCGGGATGCCGAGCGTACGGCCGGTCTCCCGGTAGCCGTGGCGCTGGTAGAAGCCCGGTGCCTGGAAGGTGAACGAGGAGACGCAGGCCCGGTCGCAGCCGCGCCGCCGGGCCTCCTCCTCGGCCGCCAGCAGCAGCTTTCCGCCCCAGCCGTCCCGGCGGCTGTCCTCGCGGATCCACAGCATGTCGATGCCGAGCAGCCCGCCCCAGGTCCAGCCGGTCAGCCCGCCGATGAGCCGGCCGTCGTCGTCGACGGCCTTCACCGACAGGCCGGTCTGGTCGGCCGCGGTGGTCCCGGTCGCCGGGAAGTTGACCGCGTCGAGGCCGTCCGAGAGCTGTTGGCTCAGCTCGGCGTCCCGGTGCCCGACGCTCAGCCCGCCGCCGTTCTGATGATCATGTGACATGGTCGGAAGTCTTCCATGCGGAGATCCGGGAATGCCGATGAGTTTCCGTGACGCGGCCGCTTCGTGACGGCCGGGCGGGGCGGGCGGCCGGGTCCTCAGGGACGGCCGCCGCCGCGGGCCAGCTCCGCCCGCAGCACCCGGTTCACCGCCCCGGCCGCCAGATAGTTCGCGACCTTGTGGAAGTCGAAGGCATGGATCCGGTCGTGGTGGTCCTCCGCCACCTCCAGGAACCTCTTCCCCACCCCGCCGCGCGGCACCGCCACCAGATCCCCGGTGTCCGCGATGTTCACCCAGCGCCGTACGGACGGCGGACGGCGGCCCAGCCCTTCGAGGGACGGCGCCGGTTCGAGGCGCGGGAAGACCACACGGGGTACGGCCAGCGGGGAGCCCAGGGTGATCAGCAGGTCCACCGGCTCCCCCTCGTACGCCCAGAGCGCCTCGTAGGCGACGACCGAACCGAGGGAGTGCGCGATCACCACCCGCGGTGCCCACTCCCGCAGCGCGGCCAGCATCACCGCCCGCACCTCGGTACGGCGCCGGGCGTCGTCGGCGGCCGACAGATAGGCGGCGACCTCGTGGGCGTACCGGGCGACGAACATCTCCACCGTCTCCGGCTTCAGCAGGTCCCGCTCCGCGATCCACTCGACCGCCTGCCGGAACGGCCAGGTCAGCAGACCCTGGGGTGGTTCGGCGGGCAGCCCCAGCTGGTCGAGCCAGCCGCTCAGCAACTCCTCGGCCTCGGCGTCGAGATCGTCCAGACCGACCGGGCCCGCGCTCTGGGCGCCCTCGTCCGCGAGCAGGTCCGCGTAGTAGGCGACGGACAGTTCGCAGCCCGCGGCCGCGTCCGCGAAGGCGCCGCGCGCCAGATGGTGCCGCCAGACCCCGGCCAGTTGCTCGGCCGCCTCGGCGGGGCCGACGCCCTCCAGGAGGTTGCCGATCCCGTGCACTCCCAGAATCCGCATCAGGACCGCCCCTCGTTCGGTGTGCCGCGGCCGGGTCGGCCGCCCGGCGGGCGGTCCCCGGCCTCGTTGCAGGAGGATGGCCCCGCGCCCGCCCCGCTGTCCAGACCGGCACCCGCGGATGCCGTCCGGTGCCCAAGGGCCGTGGCGCACGGATAAGTTGGACGGCAGCGTGTACCCGCACGCCCGCCCATGGAGGAGAACGATGCGACGCGAGGTTTCCCGCTTCCGGCTGGCGAACGGCGGCGCGGTGCATATGGAGGTCGACGCGGCGGACTCCGTCGACCACACCTTCCGCGGGCCGGGCGGGGAGTACGAGGCGAGGGCGCCGTTCGGGCACACGATGGAGGCGATCGGGCAGGCCGTCTCGGAGGCGGTGGGGAGCCTGGTCCATGTGCCGGGGCCGCGGCCGAGCGAACTGACCATCGAGTTCAACGTCCGGCTCAACGCCGAGGCGGGGGCGGTGATCGTGGGCAACGCCGACGACGGCCACTTCCGGATCACGGCGGTCTGGGCCCCGGACCGCCGCGGGGACGCGCGGATCTAGCGCGGCGCGGCACAAGGCCGGTTCCGATGACCGCCCCGTCCGACGCGCCTCCTCCGGAGGCTCCGCCCGGCGGCAGCGCGGCCGCCGCTCCCACGGGCGAGACCGCCGCGGAGCCGGTGGCCGAGCCCGCCGGCACTCCTGCCGACACCCCTGCCGAAACTGCCCCCGGGACCGCCGAGCCCCCCGACACCACCCCCGAAACGACCCCCGAAGCCACTGCCGACACCGCTGCCGACACTGCCCTTGTTGTCGCCGTGGGCCGCTTCCGCCCCCCGCCCGCGCCCCCCGCCGCGCCCGCCGACCCCTTTGCCGAACCTGGCATCGAAGGCCCCTCCGGCTACCCCCGGCTCGACTTCGCGCAGACCCGCGCCGCCGCCGTCGGCGCCTCCCTCGCCGGGCTCGGCTACCGGCTCGACGGCGGTACGGTCCTCACCGACCCCGGGCACGACGCCGCCCGCTCCCGCCTCGAGGGCGTCGTCCGCACCACCCCCGCCGGACGCGGACTCGTCGTCCATGTCATCAGCCACGGGCTCACCGACCCCTCCGGCTCCCTGCGGATCGCGATGACCGACAGCGAACCGGGCGACGGCTTCGACGTCGAGGCGTGGCTGCGCGATCTGGAGCGGCCGGAGCGGCCCGCCGCCCTCGTACTGCTCGACGTCTGCCACGCGGGCGCCGCCGTCCATGCGCAGTGGCGGACCTGGACGCTGCGGAAGAAGGCCGCCGACCGGACGGCCGCCGCCCGCCGGGCCTGGGTGCTGGCCGCCGCCGCCACCGAGGAGAAGGCGTTCAACGGCCGCTTCAGCCAGGCCGTCGCCGAGGTGCTGAAACGGCTGGGGGACGACGGGCTCGGCACCGACGCGTCGCTGGAGTACGTTCCGCTGTCGCTCGTCACCCGGGAGATACGCACCACGCTCGAATCCCTGACCCGGGAGGCGCGCGCCGGTCGCCAGCATCTCGACAGCACCCCGCTGGCGCTCGGCGAGGAGCCGGAGCTGCGGCTCTTCCGGAATCCCCGGTACGCCCCGACGGAGATCGCCAGACTGAAGCTGGCGACGGAGGAGTCGCTGCGCGGCATCCTCGCCGAGCTGGATCCGGTGTTCGACGCCCACCACTACATCAGCCGGGCCTTCGGCGGGGTGTCCGCCGATTCCGTCGCCACGGTCTGCCTGTTCAGCGGCCGGGCCGCCGAAGTGGACGTACTGACCCCCTGGGTGAACGGGGAGGGGAGCGCGGCCCTCGCGGTGGTCACCGGCGGACCCGGCACCGGCAAGTCGGCGCTGCTCGGGATGCTGGTCTGCGCGGCCCAGCCCCAGCTCAGGGAAGTGCTCTTCGAACGGCTCCCGAGAGAGCCGACACTGCCCGGCCTGAACAACGCCTTCGCGGCCGTCCACGCCCGGGGGCGGGACACCCGCCGCCTCGCCGGGTCCGTCGCCCGGCAGCTCGGGCTCTCCTCCGCCGTACCCCCCGAGGGCCTGGTCCCGGCCGAACTCGTCGACCTCATGGTCCGTCAGGCGGAGAAGGGCGGCCCGGTGCCCACCCTGGTGGTCGACGCCCTCGACGAGGCCCTGGACCCGGGCGAGGTCGTCGAACTCCTGCTGCTGCCGCTCGCCCGGGCGGCGGTGACCCGCCGGGGCCGGGAGCCGCGGCCCGTATGCCGGCTGCTCGTCGGCACCCGCACCACCGACTCCGTACCGGCCGTGGTGGAGACCGCCCGGACGGACGGGCTCCTCGTCGACCTGGACCGGGCCGACCGCGACCGGCTCCGTACCGATGTCGCGGCCTTCGTGCAGCGTCATCTGGAGCTGTCGCCGCTGTACAACGCCGGTAATCAGGCCCGGCTGGTGCGGCAGTTCGCGACCGGACTCGCCGCCGCTCTGGTGCCGGACGCGCCGCCCGAGGGCCCGGCGGACGGTGCCCCCGGCCCGTATCTGCTGGCCCGGCTCTACCTGCACTCGTTCCTCGCCGCCGACGCCCCGCTCGGCCCCGACGGCGTTACGGAGGCGGTCGCCCGCGCCCCGCGGACCATCGCCGACCTGCTGGAGCTGGACCTCCGGCGGCTGGACGACCCGCTGGCCCGCCCGCTGCTGACGGCGATCGCCCACGCCCGGCACCCGGGAATGCCCGCGGACCTGGTCCGGGAGGTGGCGGCGGCGCTGCTCCGGCCCGGTACCGGGGAGCCGCACGTGGAGGAACCGCCCTGGCTCACCGAACCGGACCCGGACCCGGACCCGGACCCGGAGCCTGCGCCGGTCGCACCGACGCCCGAGGAGACCGCCGCCACCCTCGACCGGCTCGCCTTCTACCTCCGCCGCACCCCCGACCCCGAAGGCCCCACCCTCTACCGCCTGTTCCACCAGAAACTGGTGGACCATCTGCGGAACCCGGACCAGCCGACCGCCCGCCGGGTCCTGGACGGACTGCTCGTACCCCTGCGTCCCAGGCTGCCGAGCCTCCGGGACCTCAGCCTGCCGGAGGGCTCTCCCGTCAGAGCGGCGGCCGCCGCGACGCTGGCCCTCCTCTACGCGGTGAGCCCGCGCCGCTGGGACCTTGCCCTGCCGTACCACGTACGCCATCTCCTCGACCACGCGGAGGACGCCGGGCAGGCCGACACCCTCATCGAGGACCCCGGGTTCCTGGCACATATCAGCCCCTCCTCTGTGTCGCTGGAGTATGCGCGGGGCGAGAAGGCCCGCGAGATGGCCGCGGTCTACCGGATGTCCGGCCCCCGCCATGCCCGGGCCGACGCGGCGGGCCGCTACTCCCTCCTCGTGATCGACGCCATGCGCTCGGGCCGCAGCGGCCTGGTCCCGCTGATCACCAGAGGGGTCGGGAACACCGCCGGGGACTGGTCGCCGTGCTGGGCATCGGGTTCGGCGGGCGAGGAGGCACCGGTATCGGTGCTGACCGGGGGGCCGGGACCGGTCAGGGGCCTGGAGGTCGGCGGCCGTAGAAGGCTCTGGGCGCGTACACAAGTGATCGCGACCACCCCCGATGGCAGCACCGCCCGCTGGGACCTGGCGAGCGGTCACCAGTTGCCCGGCCGAATGAAGCCGGTCGATCGGGCCTCTCTCATCGAACCGTGGGACGAGGAGCCACGGCCCTTCCACCCGGCGTCGTGGCGCATGATTCCCGGGCCCTTCGGACTGCCCGGTGGTACGACGCATAGCCGCGCGGACGGCACTGTTGTCAGGATCCGGGCAAGCGGCTCGTCGACACTGCTGCTCCGCGACAGCCGCACGGACGAGGAGATCGTGGTCCAGGACGTCCAGCACGGTACTTTCGAGCAGCAGGAGCCGAACGGGACGCTGCTCGCTGTCGCCCACGGTTCGTTTCTGCGGCCGACCCACACCCTCTTCGATCTGGACGGTCCGCAGCTCCGGGTGGCGAGCACCGTGATCAGGGGACCGGTCAGGGCCGTCGCCGTTCACACCCCCCGGCCCGGTCGCTTTCTGGTGGCCGTACGCACTCCCTCGGGCGCCACGGTCTGGGAGTCCCACCGGGCGGACGGCACCGTCGTCGACGAGCTGTACCGCATCAAGGACCCGGTGCCGGAATCCGCCGACGACTCGGGACCGCTCGCCCTGCTCCCCGACCACCCGGGCCGCTCACTGCTGGCCGTCGCCCGGGGCAGCACCGTCAGCGTGCACGATTTGGCCGACCGGGACGCCCCGCCCCGGATCCTCGGCGGCGGGTCACGCTCCATCACCGCCCTGGCCCCGATCAGTTTCGGACCCACCTGGTTCGCGGGCATCATGCGTCCCCGCCGCTACCTGGCCGCCGGAAGTGCCGACGGTACGGTCCGGCTCTGGGACCTCGACACCCCGCCCGCCCCGGACTCCGGCCAGCGCCACCCCGGACCCGTGACCGCCCTGGCGACCGGATCGCTGCGGGGCCGCGGGATCGTCGTCAGCGTGTCCGGCGACGAGGTCTGGGTACGCGACCGGGCCTCGGGCCGCACCCTGCGCCGGTACGCAGCCGGGCAGTCGGGCGTCTCTGCGCTGGCCGTGACCCGGCTGCACCGGCGGCCGGTGGTGGTCACGGCGGGCGGGGACTGGACGCTCCAGGTGCTGGACCTCGACAACGGCGAGTCGCTGGTCCGTACGCGATCCGGCGCCGGACGGGTCACCGCCCTGGCCGTCGGACGGCTCGACGGAAGACCGGTGGCCGCGACGGGAAGCGACAGCGCGATCGCCCTCTGGGACCTCGGCACCGGCTCGCTGACCGGCGAACACCCCACCGCCCACGCCGATCTGGTCTCCGGCCTGGCATTCGTCCCCGGGCGGCCGCGGCTGGTCTCCACCGGCTGGGACGGGGCCGTCCGGTTCTGGCGGCTGTCGGAGGAGGGGCTCACCCTCCAAGCCGCCGAGCGGTCCTCCGAACCCGTCACCTGCCTCGCCCTCACCGACGGACCGGCGGGCCCCCTGGCGCTCACCGGCGACTTCCGGGGCGGGATCGCCGTACGGGACGCGATCACCGGGGCCGTGACCGGCGGCGCACCGGACGGCGGCCATGCGGGTACGGTCCGGCGGATCGCCGCGGGCCGCTACCGGGGCACCCCCGCGATCCTCACCCTGGGCGGGGACGGCACCCTCCGCGCATGGCAGCTCCCCACCGGCCGCCCGCTGGCGCTGCTCGACGTCCCCGACGGAACGGAGGACCTGGTCCCGGCCGCCCCCGGACTGGTCGCGCTGGCCGTGGAGCGGGACGTGGTGCTGCTGGACGACGGCGGACCGGGCGGACCGGTGGGGGAATGAACGCCCGCGGCTCCGGAACTACTTCGCGGCCCCCTCCGGCATCCCGCCCTCCGGCGCCGGGCGCTGCTCCGGCATCTCCGGGCCCTCCTGCGCCGTACCGCCCCCGGCCGTACCGTCCCCATCCACGCTCCCGCCCCGGACCGTCAGCGATCTGACCTCCCGGCTGCACAGCGCCGCCGCCGTGGCCGCCGTGGTGAGCATCGCCCCGCCCAGCAGCGTGGCCCGGGTGCCGTACTCCTCGGCCAGCGGCCCGGCCGCCATCTCCCCGACCGGCAGCGCGAGGACCGAGCCGAGGATGTCGTACGAGTAGACCCGGGCCAGCTTGTCGGCCGGGACGTTCTCCTGGAGGGACAGGTCCCAGGCGACGCCGAACTGTTCGACGGCCATGCCGTTGACGAACATCGCGGCGAACAGCAGCGCCAGCGGGGCGGCCTCCGCCAGGGCGATCAGGGGGAGTGCGTCCAGGGCGACGACCGTGACACCGATCCGGAGCATATGGCGGGACCGGGAGCGGGCCACCAGAAAGCCGCCGACGAACGCCCCGGCCATCTGTGCGGCGAGGACGAAGCCCCAGGCCGTGCGGCCGAAGGAGGAGTCGGCGATGGCCGGGCCGAGGACATGGATTCCGCCGGACACCACCGCGTTCACCACGAAGAACTGGCAGACCACCACCCACACCCAGGTCCGGGCGGTGAATTCGGTCCAGCCCTCGCGCAGTTCGTGCAGCGGCCGGGAGCGCGGAGCGTCGGCCGGGCGGGGCGCCCGGACGCCGTGGTACGCGACTCCCGCGCCCAGGAACACCACCGCGTTGACCGCCATGCCCCAGCCGGGGCCGGTGGTGGATGCCAGCAGCCCGCCCAGCGAAGCACCCGCGATCAGACCGAGGTTGACACCCATCCGGGTCACCGCGTTCGCGCCGCGCAACTGGTCCGGCGGGGCCACCTGCGGCAGCAGTGCGGCCGTCGCGGGCAGGGAGACCGCGGCCAGCGCGCCGTTCAGCACACTGAGGGTCACCAGCAGGCCCATCGAGGTCAGGTCCAGCAGCACACCGGCGGCGACACCCGCCTGGGCCAGCGCCGCGCCGACGCTGGCGCCCTGGAGGATCACCGCGCGGGGGAGCCGGTCGGCGAGCAGTCCGCCGAACAGGATGAGCAGGATGTTCGCGATCGACCGGGCGCCGACGACCAAGCCCAGCATCACCGCGGAGCCGGTGAGGTCGAGTACGGCGAAGGCGAGGAGCACCGGCGCCATCGCGTTGGCGAACTGGGTCGTCGTCCGGCCCACGACCAGATTCCGGAAGGGACGGTGCCGCAGGGGGGCCAGTACGGAACGGGAGTCGACGGCGCGGGTACTCACGGCGCCTCCCCGGTGCCGACGCCGGTACCGGCGCCGTCGGCCGCTCCGGTCCCGCCCGCTCCTCCGGGGTCCGCCCCCTCCGCCATCCGGAAGAGCATGACCGTCGTACTCACCCGCACCCCGCCCGGCGCCCCGGGCGGCAACGCCTCCTCATGGACCAGCCGGCCCAGTTCGGCGGCGAGGGTCCGGGCCCGTTCCCAGGTCTCCGGGGCCAGGGTCAGCTCCGCGTCGGTGAAGTCGCCCGGGACCCCGGGGAGGCGTTCCCGGCTGCGGCGGACCATTTCGTCGGCGAGGGCGGAGGCGAGGACGAGATGGTCCTCGTACGTCCCCTGGGGCAGATTCGCCCCGCTGTCCGCCGGGTGCCGGTAGCGCTTGGCCCGGCCGCCCCTGACCCGGATCTCCTCGGCGAGTTCGAGGAGCCCGGCGTCGTACAACTGCCGTAGGTGGTAGCTGATATTGGCCTGGGACTCACCGAGATGACGGGCCGCCTCGGCGGAGCTCATGGCGGTGCCGGTGAGAAGGGAGAGAAGCCGGAGCCTGAGGGGGTGCGCAAGGGCCCTCAGCCCGCGGAGACCGGCGGGCCGGGCCGGGGGGTGCGAGGGGTCAGAGGGGCCGGAAGGGTGCGAGGAGTCGGAGGGCTGAGAGGAGTCGGAGGGCTGAGAGGAGGCCGGGGGATGCGGGGGTTCGGCATCGGGCATGGCCGACAGTCTGGGAAGCCCGTGCCCCACTGTCAAAGACTTATTTTGCGGTGATGGCCGCCAGGGTCCGACGCAGAGTGTCCGACGTGCCCACCCCGCCCGGCAAACCAGGAGATATAGCCTCAGATCATGACCTGGTTCCGCGCGTTGAAAGAGACCGCGCGCTCCGGACTCGCCATCGACCGCACCGGTCTCGAACCCCTTCTCGCCCTCCGCGGCGCCCTCGGCCTGGCCATCGTCGTCGGCGGCACCCTCGCGCTCTTCGGCCCGCTCGCCGCCGTCAGCTCCGCCTTCGGCGCCTTCCAGGCCGTGATCGCGACCTTCCAGCGGAGCTGGCGGCCGCGGCCCGTGCTGGCCCTCGCCTCCGGCGGCTCCCTCGCCGTCTCCACCTTCGTCGGCTATCTCACCGTCGGCCGGCTTCCGCTCTTCACCGCGCTCATCGCGGTCTGGGCACTGGCCTCGGGGCTCGCCTGGGCGCTGGGCCCGACCGTCGGCATCATCGCCTCCTCCAATGTGGCGATCATGCTGGTCACGGTCACCCTGCCGACCTCCGTCGCCACCGCCGCCGGACATGCCGCCGTGATCGCCGCGGGCGGGGTCGTCCAGGCCGCGCTGATCGTGCTGCTGCCCGTCCGCCGCTGGGGCGCCCAGCGCGACGCACTCGCCGACGCGCTCGCCGCCGAAGCCGACTACGCCCGCCGCCTCCGCCGTGATCCGATCGCTCCCTTCGACCCCCAGCCGCTGATGCTGGCCCGCAGCGCCGCCGCGGTCAGCCCCCGGCAGGCCCGGCGGCGGCCCGCCGAACTGCACGGCGCCCGGGGCATCGCGGAGAAACTGCGGCCGGTGCTCGCCTCCCTCGCCGATCCCGCGTTCGGCGTACCCGAACAGGGGCCGGAGCGCGAGCGGGTCAGGGAGCTGCTGGCCGCCGCGGCGACCGTACTGGACGCGGCCGCCCAGGCCGTACGGCACGGTGAACCGCCCCGGCTGCCCGCGCCCGCCCTCGCCGCCCTGCGCACCCCCGACACCGGTGCCCTGCTGACCGGACCGCCGCGCCGGGCCGCCGTCCGGCTCGCCGCACTTCTCGCCGATGTCACCGAGACCGCCCGCGGCGAGGGCACCACCGCGGGCCACCGCGACCGGCCTTCCCTGCTGAAGCTGCTGCCCGGCGCGATGGCCGGCGTACGGGCCGAGCTGCGGCGCGGCTCACCCGTACTGCGGCATGCCGTCCGGGTCGCCACCGTCGTCGTCGCCGGTTTCCTCGCGGGCAACGCCCTGCCCCTCGGCCACGGCTACTGGGCGCCCATGACCGCCGTGATGGTGATGCGGCCCGACTTCTCCCAGACGTACGCCCGCTCCGTCGCCCGCTTCGGCGGCACCCTGGTCGGGGTCGGGGTCGCCACGGCCGTCGTCGAGACGGCGGACCCGGGGACCTACGCCGCCGCCGCACTCGCCGTACTCTGCGCCTTCGGCACCTATCTGGTGCTGCGCACCGGCTATGCGGCCGCGAACGTCGGCATCTCCGCCTATGTCGTCTGTCTGCTCTGGATGGGCGGCGAGGAGGCCGGGCAGACCGTGCCGGAGCGGATCGTGCTGACCCTGATCGGCGGGGTGCTGGCGATGCTGTCGTACGCGGTCTACCCGGCCTGGGAGACCCCCCGGCTGCGGAACCGGCTCGCGGACTGGCTGCTCGCGGACTGCCGGTACGCCGCCGCCGTCGTCGACCACTATGCGCGCCCCGCCGAACCCGACGACGCCGGACGGGACATCAGACAGGCCCTCCTCGCCGCCCGGGACGCCCGGCTGGCCTGGCAGGACGCGCTCGGCCGGGCCGCGGACGAACCGGTCCGGAACCGGGGCCTGTCCCATACGGCGGCCGACGCCGCCGGGGAGGCGCTGGCCAAACTGAGCCGGGGCGCCATGCTGATGGAGGCCCATCTGCCCGCGCACGGGGACGCCCCGGTACCGGCCGCGGCGGGTCTGGCGGAGGCGCTGCGCGCCGACGCCGAACGGGCGGCCAGGGCGGTCCGCGAGCGCCGGCGGCCGGAGTGGCGGCGGGTCCGGGAGGCGCTGGCCGCCTGGGAGGAGAGCCACGAGATCATCGACCCGGGCGCGGCCCTGGTCGGCGAGGCGCTCGCCGAACTGTCGGACGCGCTGCCGCCGAAAACAGACCGGCCGCCGAAAACAGACCGGCCACCGAAAACAGACCGGCCACCGAGACCGGACCGGCCACCGAGACCGGACCGGCCACCGAGACCGGACCGGCCGTCGAAAACCGACCGGCCGCCCGGCCCTTGAGGACCCGCTCGGCCGTTCAGGATTCGTACGGCCCTTGAGGACCCGTACGGATCCTGAGCCGGACCGGCCGCCGCGATCCGTACGGCTCAGGAGCCCTGCCCTGTGTACTGCGGCAGGTCCTTCAGCTTGTCCTTCAGCTCCTTCGGGAGGGTCGTCGCTCCGGTGACCTTGCTGAAGACGTCCTTGACCCCGCCCTCCCAGACCACGGTCAGCTCGTCGTTCGCGACCGCGACCGTTCCCATCGTGCGCTTCTTCGAACCGTCGGCGCACTTCAGCGAGAGCATCAGCGAACCGTGGTCGGCCAGCTCGCCGGTGCAGGCCGCGCCCTCCGCCATCAGTGCCGCCTTCCCCTGGGTGACGGCGAGGCTCAGCGGCTTGTTGTCCGTCGTGGCGGTCCAGGCGCCCTCGACATCCGCGGCCTTGGTCTTGCCGCCGTCTCCGCCACCGCTCCCGCCGCTGTCACCGCCGCCGCTCTCCGCCGGGGCCGAAGCCGCGCCCTTGCCGCCCGCGGTGTCGGTCTTGTCGGCCGACGGCTTGCCGTCGTCGCTGCTGCAACCGGTCAGTACGAGCGCCGCGCCGAGCGCGGCCGCCGCGGCCGCCGCCGTCATGGACGTCCTTGCACGCATCTGGGATCCCCCGGGGTGTCGGATGAAAGTGCGCGCCAAGGTAGCAGGCGGCCCGCCGCGGCCGCAGTTGCCGGTATCACCGCGCGAAGGGCCGCCAAGGTTCCGGGAAACCGCCGGTCACGGCAGGTCCGGGGCGGCCCGGCCGGGCTCCGCCGACGGCCCCGCCCACCGCCTCCGCGGCCCCGCCCCGGCCCGCCTGCCCCGCTGTCCGGACTGTTACCTGAAAACGGGAGCCTGACAGCTCGCTTACGCGTCTTTCTCTTGTGTACGAGGGGAACTCACCCGTACGACCCCGGAGGCGAGGCCCACCCGGCCGTCCGCGCTCCGGACCGACCTTCACGAGCGTAATCACAGCACCACCCCGCGTGCACGTGCATCTGCTCGTGCGAATGCTCATGCAGACGCACGGGAAACACAGCTATGATCCCCGACAGTTGACACATGCACCTTGTACCTCGGGAGCTACTCGTGCACCACGCGTACAACGGCATGGCGGCCGCGGAGCTTCACGGGGTCGTCTGGCAGAAGAGCAGGCACAGCAATTCCCAGGGCTCGTGCGTGGAATTCGCCAAGCTCCCCGGTGGGGGCGTGGCGGTCCGCAACTCCCGGTTTCCGGAGGGTCCGGCGCTGGTCTACACGCCCGCCGAGATCGAAGCGATGCTCCTGGGCATCAAGGACGGCGAGTTCGACCATCTGATCGCGGAGAACTGACGGTCCGCCGGGCCCCCGGCCCGGCGGACCGATCGCGCGGAACCGGTGTTCCGCCCGCCCCTGCGCGTACGACCCGCCCCGCGCGTGCCATCCGCTCCGGACGCTCCACCGGCCCCGGAACGGCGTCCGGAAACGCGGGAGCGGGCCCGCCCCGGGGCGGACCCGCTCCCGTGGCCGGGCGGCGCTCCTGCTGGGCGCGCCGCCCGGCCCTCCCCGCTCAAGCCAGCCTGAACAGCGCCCACACGACCTTGCCGTGCAGCGCTCCGGCGAGCGGATGCCAGCCCCAGCTGTCGGCGTAGGCGTCGACGAGGAAGAGTCCACGGCCGGACTCGGCCGTGCCGTCGGGGTCCGGGAAGCGTCCGCCGCCCAGACCGTCGGGACACTCGCCCCGTTCGAGCCCCTCGAATCCGCTCAGCCCGTCGAACCCGCCGGACCCGCCGGCGCCCTCGAACCCGCCGGACCCGCCGAGTCCGCCGAACCCGGCCGGGCCGCCCGGCGTACCGGTCCGGCCGCCGGGGCCCTCGGGCCGGGCGGTGCCGTTGTGCCGTACCGCGCCGTTGTGCCGGTCGGCCCCGCCGGGGCCCTCGGCGCTGGGGTCGCGTACCGCCACCACCAGCCGTCCGGGCCACCGCATCAGATGCAGCCGTACGGGGGGCAGAAAGCTCTCCCGGGCCGGCTCGCCGGGCAGGGCGTGCCGCAGCGCGTTGGTGACCAGCTCGGAGACGACCAGCGCGATGTCGTCGAAGTGGTCGTAGAGATCCCAGTCCTTCAGCGTCGCCTTGGTGAACTGCCGCGCTCCGCGCACCGCTTCATAGCGGGAGGAGAGGGAGCAGGCCGCCGAGCCCAGGGCTTTCGCGGGATCGATCGGAGGAAGCCCCTGCCTTAACGGCTCTAGCATGGTCGATCCATTCGTCCCCATGCGAGGCACTCCCGGGAATCGCGGCTGTGACGCTTCAGTGACGTTTCAACACGAACGAGCACGCAGGTGCGCGGGGACCATGGTTCCCAATGCGTAGGGCAGATGCAAGGGCAGATGCACGTGCACGCGGGCCCGCTGTCCGCTCTTGTAGTCATTGAGGGGGATATCTTCCTCTCATCTGTTCCATGGTCTTCCCAAGTGCTTCCCATTTCAGTAACCAGGTGAGTACGGGCCGGAGTGATTTGGTGGCAGAATCCGGCACTTGGGGTTCCGGGGGTACTCCACGCCGACGTGAAGAAGCTGTAGAGATGGAGCAGTGGGAAGCGCCGGAAGGCCGCGCCGGGAGGCGGGGCCGCGTCCGGCGCTCCGGAGCGCCGGACGACAGGACGGACGGGACAGAAGGATGGGGAGGGTCGAGTCGTGACCGCAGGTGAGTCCTGGGCCCAGGGCCCGGGTGGCGGATCCGTGGTGCGACGCATCCTGCTGGGCTCCCAGCTCAGGCGGCTGCGGGAATCGCGCGGCGTCACCCGCGAGGCGGCCGGCTACTCGATCCGTGCGTCGGAATCAAAGATCAGCCGCATGGAGTTGGGTCGTGTGAGTTTCAAGGCGAGGGACGTCGAGGACCTGCTGACGCTCTACGGAGTGGCCGACGAGACCGAACGGGAGGCGCTGCTCGGACTGGTCAAGGAGGCCAATATCGCCGGCTGGTGGCAGCGGTACGGCGATGTGCTGCCCGGCTGGTTCCAGACATATGTCGGACTGGAGGCCGCCGCCTCCCTCATCCGTATCTACGAGGTGCAGTTCGTCCACGGGCTGCTCCAGACCGAGGCGTACGCCCATGCCGTCGTGATGCGCGGCACCCCCGACGCCACCCGCGCCGACGCCGACCGCCGGGTCGCCCTGCGGCTGGAGCGCCAGAAGGTGCTCGTCTCCGAACGCGCTCCGCATCTGCACGCGGTCCTGGACGAGGCCGCGCTCCGCAGGCCCTACGGCGACCGCTCCGTGATGCAGGGACAGCTGCGGCATCTGATCGAGATCTCCGAGATGCCGAACGTCACCCTCCAGGTGATGCCGTTCAGCTTCGGCGGGCATTCGGGCGAGAGCGGTGCCTTCACCATGCTCCGCTTCCCGGAGTCCGACCTCTCCGACATCGTCTATCTGGAGCAGCTGACCAGCGCGCTCTACATCGACAAGCGCGAAGAGGTGCAGCAGTACGAGAAGGCGATGAAGCGGCTCCAGGAGGACAGCCCCGACCCCGCCGAGAGCCGGGACATCCTGCGCGGACTGCTCCAGCTCACCTGATCCCCCTCCGGATCTTCCTCCGGTCCGGGGCCGCCCCCTCCCTTACCCCTGCCCTTTTTACCGACGTGGTCTACGCCAACTCCTTACCGGCGAACGTATAGTGACGTGACATCAGTGACACGACCAGTCATGCGATTCAGGGGAACCCGAGGGTAAGGATTCGGATCACCATGTCCTTGTTCACCGAGCTGGCCCAGCAGTACATCGACGGCGAGTGGAGGCCCGGGAGCGGATCCTGGGACATCATCGACTTCAACCCGTTCAACGGGGAGAAGCTGGCCTCCATTCCGGTCGCGACCGCCGCCGAGGTGGACCAGGCGTACCGTGCCGCGGAACGGGCCCAGACGGCCTGGGCGGAGACCAATCCCTACGCCCGCCGCGCCGTCTTCGAGAACGCCCTGCGGATCATCGAGGACCGTGAGGCCGAGATCACCGAGGCGATCATCGCCGAGCTCGGCGGCACCCATATCAAGGCCGGTTTCGAACTCCACCTGGCGAAGGAGTTCCTGCGCGAGGCGATCCAACTGTCGCTGCGTCCCGAGGGCCGGATCCTGCCCTCGCCGGTGGACGGCAAGGAGAACCGCGTCTACCGCCTGCCCGTCGGAGTCGTCGGGGTGATCAGCCCCTTCAACTTCCCCTTCCTGCTCTCCATCAAGTCCGTCGCGCCCTCGCTGGCGCTCGGCAACGCGGTGGTCCTCAAGCCCCACCAGAACACCCCCATCTGCGGCGGTTCCCTGGTCGGCAAGGTCTTCGAGGACGCCGGTCTGCCGCCCGGGCTGCTCAATGTGGTGATCACCGACATCGCCGAGATCGGTGACGCCCTGATCGAGCACCCGGTGCCCAAGGCGATCTCCTTCACCGGCTCGGACAAGGTCGGCCAGCATGTCGCCACGGTCTGCGCGGCCAACTTCAAGCGGGCGATCCTGGAACTGGGCGGCAACAGCGCGCTGATCGTCCTGGACGACGCCGATATCGACTACGCCGTCGACGCGGCGGTCTTCAGCCGCTACGTCCACCAGGGCCAGGTCTGCATGGCCGCCAACCGGGTGCTCGTCGACCGCCGGATCGAGCAGGAGTTCACCGAGAAGTTCGTGGCCAAGGTGCGCACGCTGAAGGTCGGCGACCCGGCCGACCCGGCCACCCATATCGGCCCGCTGATCAACTCCCGCCAGGCCGACGCCGTCACCTCTCTGGTGGCGCAGACCGTGGAGGCCGGCGCGACCGCGCTGCTGCACGGCGGGTCCGAGGGCAATCTGGTGGAGCCGTCCGTGCTGACCGGTATCGCCACCGACTCGCCGGTCCTCGGCCAGGAGATCTTCGGCCCGGTGGCGCTGATCGTGCCGTTCGACGGGGAGGACGAGGCGGTCCGGATCGCCAACGACACCCCGTACGGGCTGAGCGGCGCCGTCCACACCGCCGATGTGGAGCGCGGGGTGGCCGTCGCCAAGCGGATCAACACCGGCATGATCCACATCAATGACTCCACCGTCCACGACGAGCCGATCGTGCCTTTCGGCGGCGAGAAGCACTCCGGCAGCGGGCGGCTCAACGGCGAATCGATGATCGAAGCGTTCACCACCCAGAAGTGGATCTCCGTCCAGCACGGCCGGTCCCGCTTCCCCTTCTGATCACCACCTCCTGAATCCCGCACGACGGGCCAATGAGGACAGCTCGTGTCCTCATTGGCCCGTAGCGTTTGCGGTGTCGGAAGGAGGGCGAGAGCCTCTCCTTGAAAGCGGCCGGAAGGCGGATCCCATGGTTGTTCACGTTCCCGCGGGCAAGCCCGGTGACGAGCGGGGCACCCTCCTCGCGTTTGTCGAGGCCCAGCGCGGCAGCATCCGCCGCTCGGTGCTCGGCCTCAGCCGGGAGCAGGCCGTCAGCAGGCCGAGCGCCAGCGAGCTGACCCTCGGCGGGCTGCTGAAGCATGTGGCGGAGGTCGAACTGAGCTGGCTCCGGCTGGCCCAGCAGCGGAAGAACGAGCGCGAACGCACCCAGGAGACCTGGGGCGAGGCGTTCGTCCTCCAGGACGGCGAGACCGTCGGGGAGACGCTGGAGTTCTGGGCCGGAGTGGCCGCGGAGACCGAGGAGTTCATCCGCTCCGTACCCAGCATGGACGACACCTTCCCGCTGCCGGACGCGCCCTGGTTCCCGCAGGGCGAGCGGGTGTCGATGCGCTGGTTCCTGGTCCATCTGGTGGAGGAGATCGGGCGGCACGCGGGCCATGCGGACATCGTCCGCGAATCCCTGGACGGGCAGACCGCCTTCGGCCTGCTGGCCTTGGAGCAGGAGCAGGAGCAGGAGCAGGAGCAGGAGCAGGAGGGCGCGCGGGCCGCCGGTTAGGGCGCTTCCGCTTCCTTCGCTTCCTCCGGGTCCGCGAGTTCGGCGAGCCGGGCGAGTTCGTCCCGTACCGACTCCCGCTCCGCCGCCGTCAGCGGTACCGCGCCCGCCCGGGCCAGCAGCGTCCGGGCCAGTGCGTCGTCGCCCTGCCGCCGGGCCACGTCGCCGCGCAGCACTAGCAGTTTCAGCAGCTGGACGGGGGTGGGAGTGCGGTCCGTGCGGGCCAGCGCCCGGTCGGCGATCCGGGCGGCACCCGGCAGGTCCTCCTTGGAGTACGCGAACAGCACGCCCAGATGGACCGCCCGCTCGAAGGGCTCCTTCGGTACGGGGGAGTGGCTGCCGTCCGCGTCCTCCGCGCCCGTGAGCTGTCCGATCCGCACGCTGTTCCCGGTCGGATCGGTCATCAGGAACTGCCGTACCCCGTACGACATGTCCTTCACCGGCCCGATCCGGGGCAGCCCGCGGGACGGGATCCGGCCGTACGCCGCCTTCAGCCCGGCGCGGAAGGCCGTGTGGAGGCCGTCGACGTCGCCGGTGAGGACGTAGCAGCCGGAGTACGAGCCGGCGGGGTCGTACTCCTTCATGCCGAAGAACTGCAGCTCGATAGCGCCGCGCTCGACGACCGCATAGGGGTAGGGGCTGTGCTGGCGGAGGGTCGTGGTGAAGCCGAGGGCTTCGTAGAAGGTGACGACATCGGTCATCAGGGGGGTGTGACACGGGAGGAGTGGGATCGTCTTCTCGGCCATGGATGGCAGAGTATTCAAAGTTGAGTACTCTAGTCAAAGTTGAAGAGCCTTCCATCGTGGAGCCTTCCGTCGGCGGGTCGTCCGCCGAAGGGGAGGGCCGGGAACCGGGAAAGAGGTGGTCCAGGCATGTCGGCTATCCGGCTGCTGGTCCTCGGTGCCGTGCGTCAGCACGGCCGTGCGCACGGCTATCAGGTCCGCAACGACCTGGAGTACTGGGGTGCCCACGAGTGGTCCAACGCCAAGCCCGGCTCGATTTACCACGCCCTCAAGCAGATGGCCAAGCAAGGGCTGCTGGTGGCCCATGAGGTCGCCCCCTCCACCGCGGGCGGGCCGCCGCGCACCGAGTACGAGATCACCGCGGCCGGTACCGAGGAGTTCTTCTCCCTGCTGCGCGAGTCGCTGGTCAACTGGGAGCAGAAGATGGACTCCCTCTCCGCGGGCCTCGGCTTCATGGTGGAGCTGGAGCGCGCCGAGGCGGTCCGCCTGCTGCGGCAGCGGATCGAGGGAATGGCGGGCTGGCGGTCGGCGACCACCGAGTACTACGACCCCGAGCAGGGGCCGGGTCAGCTCGGGCACATCGGCGAGATCATGAACCTCTGGATCTCCTCGGCCGACTTCGGCAAGGAGTGGACGCTGGCTCTGATCGGGCGGATCGAAGGCGGCGCGTACACCTTCGCGGGCGAGGGCGAGCCGTTCCGCGGGGTGCTGGCCGAGGGTGAGGAGAACCCGTACGCGACGGGTGTCCCGCACCGGGGCGACCGGGAGTAGCCGCCGGGCGGCCGGCCGTCATGGCCTGCCCGGCCCCACCGCCCTGACCCTGTTGGCCGGTAATCAAGTTTGACCAATCGCTTCCGGCTGTGCTTTCCTGTGTCGTGGTGGTCAAGTTTGACTACTGGCTGGGACTGCCGGGTTGGACTGCCGGGCTTCGGGAGGGATGCGCGCATGGTGCAGGACATGATCACGCTCGACGGGGTACGGAAGCGCTACGGCGACAAGCAGGCCCTCGGCGGACTCGACCTCGCGGTCCGGGGCGGCACGGTCCACGCGGTCCTCGGCCCCAACGGCGCGGGCAAGACCACCGCGGTCCGGATCGCCGCCACCCTGCTCCGCCACGACGAGGGCGAGGTGCGCGTCGCCGGTCTCGACGTACGGACCCGGGCGGCGGAGGTCCGGCGCCGGATCGGCCTCCTCGGCCAGCACGCCGCGCTCGACGAGGAGCTGAGCGGCCGCCAGAACCTGGACATGTTCGGCAGGCTGCACCATCTCGGCGCCCGGCGGGCCGGGGCCCGGGCGGACGAGCTGCTGGAGCGGTTCGGCCTGGCCGGCACCGGACCGCGGGCCGTGAAGACGTACAGCGGCGGGATGCGCCGGCGGCTCGACCTGGCCGCCTCGCTGATCACCGAGCCCGATGTCCTCTTCCTCGACGAGCCCACCACCGGGCTCGACCCCCGCGGCCGTACCGAGGTGTGGAACGCGGTGCGCTCCCTCGTCGGCGGCGGCACCACGGTCCTGCTGACCACCCAGTATCTGGAGGAGGCCGACCAGCTCGCCGACCGCATCTCGGTGATCGACGGCGGCCGGGTCGTCGCCGAGGGCACGGCCGACGGACTGAAGACGGAACTGGGCGCCGACCGTATCGACATCGTGCTCCGGCGCGCGGCCGACCTCACGGAACTGGTCCCCCTGCTGTCCTTCCGCGCCGGAGTGACCGTCGACCGGGACCGGCGGCTGCTCAGCGCGCCCGTCGGGGACCGGATGGCCGCGCTCACCGAGACCGTACGCGCCCTGGAGTCCGCGGGGATCGAGGCGGCGGACCTGACGGTCCGCCGGCCCACGCTCGACGAGGTGTTCCTCCGGCTGACCGAGAAGGAGACCGCATGACGACGACGAACGCGAACCCGGACCCGACCGTCCCCGCGCCCGCGGCGGGCCCCGCCGGTCTGTTCCTGAGCGACGCCTGGACGATGACCCGGCGGGAACTCGCCCACTGGGCCCGGATGCCCTGGAAGATCGCGCTCGCGCTGGTCTTCCCGGTGATGATGCTGCTGATGTTCGCCTATCTCCTCGGCGGCGGCCGGGGTGTGTCCGGCGACTATCTGACGTATCTGATGCCCGGCATGCTCGCGCTGACCATGGCCTTCGGCCTGGAGGCGACGATGACCAGCGTCACCCGGGACCTCAACAAGGGGGTCATCGACCGGTTCCGCTCACTGCCGATGGCCGACTCCGCCGTCCTGGTCGGGCGGAGTGCCGCGGACATGCTGGAGTCCGCGGCCGCCCTGCTGGTGATGTGCGCCGTCGGGCTGGCGCTCGGCTGGCGCTGGGACGGCGGCCCGGCGGCCTTCGCCGCCGCCTTCGGACTGCTACTGCTGCTGCGGTTCGCGATGCTCTGGGCCGGTATCCATCTCGCGATGGTCGCGGGCCGCCCCGAGCTGGTGCAGGCGGTGCAGATCCTGGTCTGGCCGGTCGGCTTCCTCTCCACGGCCTTCGCGGCCCCGGAGTCCATGCCGGGGTGGCTCGGCGCGGCCGTCGAGTGGAACCCGCTCTCCGCGACCGCCACCGCCGCCCGTGAGCTGGCCGGACTGGACACCGGCGGCTCCTGGGCCGCGGACCACGCGGCCCTGCTCGCGGTCTGCTGGCCGCTGGTGCTGCTGGCGGTGTTCTTCCCGCTCGCGGTGCGCCGGTTCCGGCGGCTCGGCCGGTAGGGCCCGGCCGGGGCGGGGGATTCCGCGCGGGCCGGGTTCCGCGCCGGGCGGGCCGGGCGGGGCGCGTTTCCGTACCGGGCGCGGCGGATTCGCGCCGGGCGGGCCGGAAGGATGCGGGGAGGTGGACGCAACCGTTTCCGGCCCGCCCGGCGTCCTTCCGCATGGAAGCGCACCGTCCGGAGCGCGTGGGGGAACGGAGTCGGGGGAGAGATGGAAGAACTGGGAGGCGCCCTGGTGCGCACCGCGGGGTGGCTCGGCCGTAACGCCCTGACCGTCCTGGAGGCCGTCTTGACCGTCTTCGACGCCAAGCAGTCCAACGACGAGCGCAAGGACCGCCGCCGTCGGCGCCGCGGCACGCGCTGAGCCGCAACCTCGTGGGCAGAGCTTGTAGCCCCCCACTCCGACCTGCGCAAAGACCGTTCCGCTGCCCTATCGTGGGCCGGAGGCAACGGATTCTCGGGGGCGGGGCATGGAAGAGCTGATCGGCGCGGTCGCCCGCGGCGCGGGCTGGGTCGGCAGCCGGGCGGTACGGCTCTACGAGCTGGTCGGCCCCACCCCGGACGAGGAGCGGGAGCCCGGCAAGCCGAAGGAGCGCCGGGCCCGCCCCGGCAGCCAGGGCCCGCTGACGGAGGAGCAGATCCGCCGGGCCGAGGCCGAACTGACCGTCGAGTTCCCGCCGGAGTACCGCGCGTATCTGCTCGACCCGTCCACCGGGGACGCGGTCAACCCGCTCTCGCCGACGGCCGACGGCTGGCGCTGGGCCACCACCTGCGGTATCGAGTACGACCTCCTGGCCGAGGACTTCCCGCACCCCGACTCGTACGCGGCCGCCGACGACGCCCTGGGGGAGCGTGAGCCGCGGCAGGACGACTTCCCCCACCCCGCGGCCTTCGACGAGGTCTACCGGGTCTGGGAGGACGAGGTGGAGGAGTTCGAGCGGCGGAAGAAGGCGGGCGCGGTCGTGATTCGCGACGGCGGCTGCGGCTTCTCGACGCTGCTGGCCGTCACCGGCCCGCTGAAGGGCACCGTGTGGTTCGACGGCCGGGCCACCTGCGATCTGATCCTGCCCCTCAGGTGCGGCGACCGGCCGGGCACCTTCGGCGAATGGCTGACGGGGGAGACTCCCACCGACCCCTGGTGACCCGGCGGCCCGCGCCCCCGTGGCGGCCCGCCCTCAGCGGCGGCACACCCCTCGGCGGCGGCCCGCCCCTCAGTGGTGGAACGCCGTCGCCTTCGCCGGATCCCGGGTCAGCGGCCCGCTCTGCGCCCGCAGCTCCGGCATCAGCCGGGCCAGATCCTCCGCCAGCAGCTCCGCCAGATCGGCGGAGAAGCCGTTGCGGCAGACCACCCGGAGCACCGACAGGTCCTCCCGGTTCTTCGGGAAGGTGTACGCGGGCACCAGCCAGCCCGACTCCCGCAGCCGCCGGGAGACGTCGAAGACGTCGAACGCGGTCACGTCCGGTGCGGTGGTCACCGCGAAGACCGGCAGCTCGTTGCCGTGCGTCAGCAGCCGGAACTCGTCGAACGCGCCGAACTTCGCGGCCAGCCCGGTCGCGATGTCCCGGGCCGACTGCTGCACCGCGCGGAAGCCGTCCCGGCCCAGCCGCAGGAACGTGTAGTACTGGGCGACGACCTGGGCCCCCGGCCGGGAGAAGTTCAGGGCGAAGGTCGGCATGTCGCCGCCCAGGTAGTTGACCCGGAACACCAGCTCCTCAGGCAGCTCGGCCGCCGTCCGCCACAGCGCCCAGCCCACCCCCGGATAGACCAGCCCGTACTTGTGGCCCGAGGTGTTGATGGACGACACCCGGGGCAGCCGGAAGTCCCACACCAGGTCCTCGTCCAGGAACGGTGCCACCATCGCGCCCGACGCCCCGTCCACATGGACCGGGATGTCCAGACCGGTCCGCCGCTGGAGCTCGTCGAGCGCCGCGCAGACTCCGGCGACCGGTTCGTACGAGCCGTCGAAGGTGGAGCCGAGGACGGCGACCACCCCGATGGTGTTCTCGTCGCAGAGTTCGGCGGCGGCCTCGGGGTCGAGATGGAAACGCTCGCCCTCCATCGGCACCAGCCGCGCCTCCACCTCCCAGAACGCGCAGAACTTCTCCCAGCAGACCTGCACATTGACGCCCATGACCAGATTGGGCCGGGCGGCGGACGGATAGCGGTCGGCGTTCCGCTTGGCCCAGCGGCGCTTGAGCGCCATCCCGGCCAGCATGCAGGCTTCGCTCGAACCGGTCGTGGAGCAGCCGACGGCGCCCGCCGGGTCCGGCGCGTGCCACAGGTCCGCCAGCATCGCCACACACCGCTTCTCCAGCTCGGCGGTGCGCGGGTACTCGTCCTTGTCGATCATGTTCTTGTCGCGGCACTCGTCCATCAGGACGCTCGCCTGGGGCTCCATCCAGGTGGTGACGAAGGTCGCGAGGTTGAGCCGTGAGTTGCCGTCGAGCATCAGCTCGTCGTGGACGATGCGGTACGCGGTCATCGGCGGCAGCGGCCCGTCGGGCAGCCGGTGCGTGGGCGGGGCCTCCTCCATACCGCTGACCGGGTTGGCCTCGCCGAAGAAGGGGTTCATCGACAGCTCGCGCCGTCTGCGCTCCTGCCGGGAGTCGCCGCCGGTGGTGTCCGCGCCCTTGTGGAGTGCCATCCCGCGCCTGCCGCCTTTCGCGTCGTCCGTGCCCCCGTATGCCCCCGCCGCGCCGTCCGTCGGCCTGCTGTCCAGGCTGGTACGAGGGCCCCGGGCCCGCAACGCGAGCCGGGCCGGGGCGTACGGCCACGGCGGTACGGGCGGCCGCTGCCGGGGCGGCGTGCCCGGGCCGAGGTGTACGGCCACGGCGGTACGGGGCGGTACGGGCGGCCGCCCGCCGGGGCACCCCCGTCCGGTACGGTGCCGACCGCCCGTACGGGTCAGACGGTGTCGACCGGTTCGATCACCACGGCGGTGCCGTAGGCACAGACCTCGGTGCCCACGTCCGCCGCTTCCGTCACATCGAACCGGAACATCAGCACCGCGTTCGCGCCCCGCGACCGGGCCTGCTCGATCAGCCGCTCCATCGCCTGGTTACGCGTCTCCACCAGGGTCTTCGTCAGCCCCTTCAGCTCGCCGCCGATCATCGACTTCAGACCGGCGCCGATCTGGCTGCCCAGATGCCGCGAACGCACGGTCAGCCCGAAGACCTCGCCGATCACCTGCCGCACCCGGTATCCGGGTACGTCGTTCGTGGTCACGACGAGAACGTCGGCCGACGAGGACTGCCCGCCGCCGTAATCCGAGATCCCCATGTTCGTTCACCTTTCGTCCGGCGGTCCGTCGCCGGGCCCGTCCACCGGGGCGGAAGCCCGTACCGCACCAGCTTTGCCGCGGCATGGGCGGTGCGCATCCCGGGGGCGGCGGGAAAAACACCTTACGGGGCCGGTGCGTTGATAATTTGGGCCCGCGGCACTCCGCCGCGCCCGCACGTCGCGCGTCCCCCGATCCTCCCTCCGACGACTCTCCACAGGAGCCGGAACTCGTGACTACCCTTTCGCTCGGACCGAGCTGGCTGGACCCGGACTATCTGATCGGGACCTTCGGCCTGATCGGGGTACTGATCATCGTCTTCGCGGAGTCCGGTCTTCTCATCGGCTTCTTCCTCCCGGGCGACTCCCTGCTCTTCACCACCGGCCTGCTGGTCACCAGCGGGAAACTGGACACCCTGCCGCTGTGGGCGGTGTGCACCCTGATCGTCTTCGCGGCGATCGCCGGCGACCAGGTCGGCTATCTCTTCGGGCGCAAGGTCGGCCCGGCGCTCTTCAAGAAGCCCGACTCCCGGTTCTTCAAACAGGAGAATGTGGAGAAGGCACACGACTTCTTCGCGAAGTACGGGCCGAAGTCGCTGGTCCTGGCCCGGTTCGTGCCCATCGTGCGGACGTTCACGCCGATCATTGCGGGCGTCTCCCGGATGAACTACCGCTCCTTCATCACGTACAACATCGTCGGCGGTGTGCTGTGGGGCGCGGGTGTCACCCTGCTCGGCGCGGCCCTCGGCAAGGTGGACTTCGTCCACCAGCACATCGAGGCGATCCTGCTGCTGATCGTCGCGGTCTCGGTGCTGCCGATCGCGATCGAGCTGCTGCGGGCCCGCAAGCAGGGCAGGAAGCAGCGTGCGGCGGGGGTGGAGTGGGCCGCCGCGGCGGGCGGGGTGCCCGACACCGGTCTGGACACCGGTCTGGACACCGGCCCCGGCCCGGCGGAGCCGCACGGCCGCCACGCCGGGCGCTGACCCGCACGACGACGCCGGTACGGGCCCGTGCCAGGGCCCCCGAGGCTCCGGTGCGCACACCGCGCCGGAGGGAGCCGCGCCCGTGGACGTACGGGCGCGGCTCTCGTCGTCCGGGTACCCGCCGCGACCCCGGGCCCTGGGCGTACGTGCTCCGGCCGGCCGGAAGCCCGCCCCCGGGCCCGGGGCGTACTCCGGGCCAGGGGCATCCGCCTTCCGCCAGGTCAGAAGCCCCTGGTCCGCTTGGCCGCACGGCGGCGGAGGGACGGGCCGGGCAGTCCGCCCGCGACCGCCGGGACCCGCAGGAACAGCCGGGACAGCTCGCTGCCCAGATTGACCCCGATCGCGATCGCCAGCGCCAGCGCCGCCGCCTTCGACAGCGACGCCAGCCCGGCGTTCAGCTGGCCCTGCGCCATCGCCAGCAGCCCGAAGTACGTGGCGCTACCGGGCAGCAGCGGACCGATCGCCGCCGTGATGTACGGCAGCGCCGAAGCGTGCTGCGCGCGCGACAGCATCTGCCCGAACAGCCCCACCAGACCCGCCGCCACCGCCGTCGCCGCCACCGGCGGGATGTTCGCGGTCAGCGCCAGCGCCCCGTACACCGACCAGGCCACCCCGCCGTTCAGCGTCACCAGCAGCACGGTGTCCCGGTCCTGCTGGAGCAGGACCGCGAAGCAGAACGACAGCGCCATCGCCGCCACCAGCTGCACCTCGGGCCGCTCCACGGTCTGCAGCGCCGTCTCCGGAGTCAGCTCGGCGCCCAGCGCGATGCCCAGATAGAGCACGCTCAGCACACCCGTCACGATCCCGACGATCAGATAGCCGACCTCCAGCAGCCGGGCCGCGGCCGTGATGTAGAAGCCGGTCAGCCCGTCCTGGACGCCCGCGACCAGCGCCCGCCCCGGGATCAGCGCGAACAGCCCGCCGGTGATGACCGCGGAGGCCCGGACGTCCAGCGGGGAGAGCGACAGCGCCACGCCCATCGCGGCCGGGGGTGTCGCCGCCACCACGAACTGGTAGAACTCCGGCAGCCCGCGCCCCGCGCACAGCCACGCCAGCCGGTCGCCCAGCATCGCCGAGACCGCCGCCGCGACGAAGACCACATAGCCGCCGCCGACCAGGACCGACGCCGCCCCGGCCAGCAGCCCGCCCGCGATCGTCAGGGCCCAGCCGGGGAAGGGGTGCCGGTTGCGGCGGATCTCCGCGAGCCTGCGGTACGCCTCCTCCAGCGACACCTCGGTGTCCGGGCTGCTGATGTCGTGCACCAGCTTGAAGACCGCCGCCAGCCGGGTGTAGTCGGTGCCCCGGCGCCGTACCGTGCGGTTCGCCGTCACCGGGTCGTCGACCAGGGACGGCTGATAGGTGATGGACAGCAGGGTGAAGGTGACCGTCGGCTCGCAGCGGTCCAGCCCGTACGAGCGCGAGATCGCGAACATGGCCGCCTCGACGTCCTCGGCGCCCTCCCCGCCCGCGAGCAGCAGCTCGCCGATCCTCAGGGTCAGGTCGAGCACCCGGGGCACGGCCGGACCGGTCTCGTCGTGCCGCTGCACGACCTCCGGGACCGGCCGTTCGCCGACCGGCATCCGCAGCATCGTGCGCATCCGGTCCTGCCAGGGCGCGTCCTTCGTCAGCGCGACCTTGGGCACACCGTCGGCGGGCGTGAAGGCGGTGGGGGAGCGGCGCGCCCGGTAGGTGGCCGGAGTCGCGAACGCGGAGCCCTCCTGCTCCGGCACCGCGGGCTCGGCGACCCCGGTGGGCACGGCGAACTCGGACGTCGGCTGCTCCTCCTCGGCCGCATCGGGCGGGGCGACGCCCTGCGGGACGGCGAACTCGGAGGAGGGGTGGTCGTCGGCGGGCGGCGGCGGGCCGGGGTCGGCTGGGCGGGAGCGGTAGGAGTCCGCGCGGGCCTTCCGCGCCCCGGCGCCGGGACCCGTACCGGGGCCTGTGCCCGCGTCCGGATCCGTATGGGAACCGGCGTCCGTACCGGACTCTGCGTCCGTGTTCGCGTCCGGATCCGTACCGGAACCGGACCCCGCCTCGGGAGACGGACCGGCACCCGTACCAGCCCCGGTCCCTGCGTCCGGACCCGTACCGGAATCCCCGTCACCCGTCTCGTGCGCCGCCGCTCCGGACTCCTCGGACACGCCCCTTCCCTTCCCTCTCTCCTCGTCCCGATCAGTATGTGCGGGGATCGCACAGGTGACGACCCCGGGATGCACGCCTGCCCCACCGCCCGCTCCGGACACCCCCGACGGCCCCGCCGCCCCCGGCCCGTCCCTCCCCGGCCCGGCCGGACACAGCAGTGCGGGCGGGACACCCCCGAGGGTGTCCCGCCCGCACCGGACCGGCTGGCTGTACGCCTGCGGTCAGTGGCCGCCCTGCGACTCGAAGCGCTTGTAGGAGGCCTCGATCTCCGCCTCGGCCTCGGTGCGGCCGACCCAGTCGGCGCCCTCGACGGACTTGCCGGGCTCCAGGTCCTTGTAGACCTCGAAGAAGTGCTGGATCTCCAGGCGGTCGAACTCCGACACGTGGTGGATGTCGCGGAGGTGCTCGACCCGCGGGTCGGACGCCGGGACGCACAGCAGCTTGTCGTCGCCGCCGGCCTCGTCCGTCATCCGGAACATGCCGATGGCCCGGCACTTGATGAGGCAGCCCGGGAAGGTCGGCTCGTCGAGAATGACCAGCGCGTCCAGCGGGTCGCCGTCCTCGCCGAGGGTGTTCTCGACGAAGCCGTAGTCGGCGGGGTAGCTGGTCGAAGTGAAGAGGCGCCGGTCCAGGCGGATACGGCCCGTCTCGTGGTCGACCTCGTACTTGTTCCGCGAACCCTTCGGGATCTCGATGGTGACGTCGAACTCCACGGGTGGCTCCTCCATGATCAACACATACGTCTGGTACGTCGGGGTGGTGCTGTGCCCTTCCGGGCGGAAACCCCGGACCCCCGGCCGGGCGGTCTTGACCGCCGGCCGGGGTGCCATGTTCGCGGCAAGACGCAGTTCTGGTGATTAAGTGTCTCTCACGCAGGTGTGTGATCGCGAAAGGGGCTGGTGCGAGGTGCCGGACATCCGAACGTGGCAGCTCGTGACGGGTGCTGCCGCGCTGGGACTGGCCCTGGCCGCCGGTGCGGTCACCGCGGCGGGACCCTGGGACTCCGGCCGGCGTACGGCGGAACGGGACCGGGCCGCCGAGGCCCGTACCGAGCCCGGCGGCGGAACCGGCACCCACCGGCGGCCCGCGGGCCCGGCCCCCGCACCCAGCGCGCAGCCCGTGCTGGCCGCCCTCGGCACCGCGCCGCGGACCGCGGCCGCCCGCGGCGAGGCGGCGGGCGGCCCGGCGGCGGAGTTCGCCCGCAGACTCGAACCGCTGCTGCGCGACCGCGGGCTCGGGACCCGGCCCGGAGTCTCCGTCGTCGACCTGGCCACCGGACGGGAGCTGTACGGACGCGACTCCGGGCGGGCGATGGTCCCCGCCTCCACCGTCAAGATCGCCACCGCGGCGGCGGCGCTCTCCGCCCTCGGGCCGTACCACCGCGTTCCGACCACCGTCAGCGCCACGCCCGACGCCCGGTCGCTCACCCTGGTGGGCGGCGGCGACGCCACCCTCGACCGGGCCGGACTGCGCACCCTCGCCCGGCGCACCGCCGGAGACCTCCGGGCCCGCAAGGTGACCACGGTGTCCCTCGGCTACGACACCTCCGCCTACCGGGGGCCCGATCTGCACCCCATCGGGGTCAACGGCAATATCGCCCGGGTCACCCCGCTCATGGTCGACCAGGGGCGGGCCGACCCCCGCTCCACGGGCGCCGCGGACCGCGTCGCGGACCCGGCCGGGGACGCCGCCCGCGCCTTCCGGGACCTCCTGGAGAAGGAGGGCGTCACCGTCGACGGCGAGACCGCCCCCCGCCGCCCGGCCGCCGGCTCGAAGCCGCTCGCCGAGGTGCTCTCGCCGCCGCTGACCGATGTCGTCGAGCGCATGCTCACCGAGTCCGACAACGACATCGCCGAATCCCTCGCCCGGCAGACCGCGATCGCCCGGCACGAGGAGCCGAGCTTCGCGGGCGCGGGCCGGGCGGTCCGGGACCAGCTCGCCGTGCTCAAGGTGCCGCTGGCCGGGGCCCGGTTCGCCGACGGCAGCGGCCTGGACCGGGCGGACCGCGTCACCCCCCGCCTGCTGACGGCCCTGCTGGCCCGGGCGGCCGAACCCGGGCACCCCGGACTGCGCCCGGTCCTCACCGGCCTGCCGGTCGGCGGCTTCACCGGCACGCTGGAGTCCCGCCATACGGGCACCTCGCCCGGCAGCGGCCTGATCCGCGCCAAGACGGGCACGCTGACGGGCGTCAACGCCCTCTCGGGCACGGTCCCGGCGCCGGACGGCACGCTGCTGGCCTTCGCCTTCCTGGCCAACGGCACCCCGTCCCCGACCGCCGCCCAACCCGCCCTCGACCGCCTCGCCACCACCCTGACAACTCCCTGACCCCGAGCCCCTCCCAACCGGCGGCCCCGAGCAAGCGCCTCGGGACGGGCGCCCCATGCCCCGGGTCAGGTGTTTCCCCTCCGGCATCCCCGGAGAGAACCCCGCCCGGCAGGGTGGCACAGAGACAAGGCGCTTGAGCGGGGGGTTTGGGGGCGCGGGGAACTGCGCGAACAACCACCGGCGGCGTACCGGCGCCGTACGACGTCCGCCTGCCGGGCGCTCGGCGCGTCCCGCCCCCGGATCCGAGCCCCAGCGCCCCTGAGAACCCTCTGCACAAGCGCCTCGTCTCCGTGCCGCCCTGCCGGGTTCGGTTCCTTCTGAAGCGACTGGAGGGGAGCAGCCAGGGGCGCGGGGAACTGCGCGAACAGCCACGGACGGTGTGCAGACGCAGCACAGCATTCCGCCGCCGGACGCTCGGCGCGTCCCGCCCCCGGGGCCCGAGGCCCGAGGCCCATGACGGCGGCCACGCCGGGCGACCCGGGGCTCCCCGCGCAGGTGCCCGCCCCTGCCCCGGGGCTCCCGGGGCTCCCCGGGCCCGGGGCCCAGGGGGTGATCCGGGGCCGCCCCGGAGGGGAGCACGTACCGTTGACCGCATGACGAGCTTGGGTGGAACCGAGATGGTCGACTGGAATCTCGCCGTGGCGACCGCAACCCGCTTCGTACGCCCCGGCCCCGACGTCAGCAAGGACGAGGCCCGCGCCGTCGTCGCCGAGCTGCGCCGGCACGCCAGGGCGTCCGAGGAGCACGTCCGGGGCTTCACCCGGATGATCCCCGTGACGCACCGGCCCGAGGACACCCCGGTCCTGGTGGTGGACCGGGCCGGCTGGGTCCGGGCGAACGTCGCCGGCTTCCGCGAACTGCTGAAGCCGCTGCTGGCGAAGATGCAGGACCGCAGGCCCGGCGGCCCCACCGGCGCCGTACTCGGCGCGGTCGGCGGCAAGGTGACCGGTGTGGAGCTGGGCATGCTGCTGTCGTTCCTGGCGTCCCGGGTCCTCGGACAGTACGAGACCTTCGCCCCGCCCACCCGCGAGCTCCCCGCCGGGGACGGCGGCGGACGGCTGCTGCTGGTGGCGCCGAACATCGTGCATGTGGAGCGGGAGCTGGAGGTCGACCCGCACGACTTCCGGCTCTGGGTCTGCCTCCACGAGGAGACCCACCGCACCCAGTTCACCGGGGTGCCGTGGCTGCGCGACCACCTCCAGGGGGAGATCCAGTCGTTCCTGGACCAGACCGAGGTCGACCCGATGACCGTGCTGGAGCGGCTCCGGGAGGCCGCCCAGTCGCTGGCGGGCGCCCGCCCCGAGGGCGAGGAGAACGACAGCGGCCGCTCCTTCGTGGAGCTGGTGCAGACCCCCGCGCAGCGCGAGACCCTCGGGCGGCTCACGGCCGTGATGTCCCTGCTGGAGGGGCACGCCGACTTTGTGATGGACGGGGTCGGCCCCGCGGTGGTGCCGTCCGTCGCCGAGATCCGGGAGAAGTTCCAGCAGCGCCGGGCGCGCGGGGCGAGCAGACTGGACGTGGCGCTGCGCAAGCTGCTCGGCCTGGACGCCAAGCTGCGGCAGTACCGGGACGGCGAGCGGTTCGTACGGGCCGTGGTCCAGGAGGTCGGGATGGACGGTTTCAACCGGGTGTGGACCTCGCCGAACACCCTCCCCACCAAGGCGGAGATCGCCAAACCGGCGGACTGGGTCGCGCGGGTGCACGGGCGGGCGGAGGCATGAGCGCACCGGGGGTGTACGCCGTCAGGGGGGCGGGGGACGCCCCCTGGAGGGCACAGCATCACCCGTCCGAGGGACCCTGAGGCCGGGGATAGGCGTGCGATGCTCGGAGAACGGCCCGCTTCTGTCACCATCGACGCACTCTGAGTGACGATTCTCTGAGTCGGCAGCGCAACGCCACCCGGAGGCGCCCCCAGAGGCCCCCTCCCGAATTCTCTCCACGAAGGGCACCGGATATGGGTCCCCATCCAGCGGTCGCGGCGATACGCCTGGCGGTCCGCCGCGTACTGCACGACATCCTGACCGAATACGCCGCCGGCCAGGCCGGCCAGGCCGCCGCGACGGCCTCCGGAGCGGTCACCGGCTCCGGGGCACCCGCCGGAGTGGGCGCCACCACCGGATCCGGGCCCGTCCCGGGCGCCGGAGCCACCGCCGGGACCGCCACGGCCCCCGGCACCCCCGCCCCCGGCCGGGCCGTGCCCCGCCCCGAGCGGCCCCTGCGTCTCGACCACCCCCCGGCCCCCGCCTCCCGCCTCACCGACGCCGGCACGTCCCCCGCGGCCGCGCCCGTATCGGCCCTGCCGCGCCCCGCGACCCCCGCCTCCCACGCCGCGGCCGGTGCCGCCACCGGGCCGCTGGTACTGGTCGCCTGCTCCGGCGGCGCCGATTCGATGGCGCTCGCCTCCGCGCTCGCCTTCGAGGCCCGCAAGCTGAATATCCGCGCGGGCGGCATCACCGTCGACCACGGCCTCCAGGACGGCTCCGACCTGCGCGCCGCCGAGGTCGCCAGCCGGCTCGCCGCGATGGGCCTCGACCCGGTCGACGCCGTCTCCGTCCGGGTCGGCCGGGACGGCGGCCCCGAGGCCGCCGCCCGGGACGCGCGGTACGCCGCGCTCGACGCCGCCGCCGAACGCCACGGCGCCGTCGCCGTACTCCTCGGCCACACCCGCGACGACCAGGCCGAAACCGTCCTCCTGGGGCTCGCCAGGGGCTCCGGGATCCGTTCGCTCTCCGGGATGGCCGCCGTCTCCGGCGCCCGCCGCCGCTACCGCCGCCCCTTCCTGGAGCTGGACCGGCAGACCGCCCGCAAGGCGTGCCTGGTCCAGGCGCTGCCCGTCTGGGACGACCCGCACAACGCCGACCCGGCCTACACCCGCTCCCGGCTGCGCCACGAGGGCCTCCCGGCCCTGGAGAAGGCCCTCGGCAAGGGAGTCGTGGAGGCGCTCGCCCGGACCGCCCAGCTCTCCCGCGACGACGCCGACGCGCTCGACACCTGGGCCGCCGACGCGGACGCCGCCGTACGGGACGAAGCCGGACAACTGGAGTGCGCCAAGCTCTACGCGCTGCCGCCCGCCGTCCGCCGCCGGGTGCTGCGCCGGGCCGTGATCGACGCGGGCTCGCCCGCCGGGTCGCTCTTCGCCCGCCATGTCGAGGAGGTCGACCGGCTGATCACGAGCTGGCGCGGCCAGGGAGCCATCAATCTGCCGGGCCGCGTCGAGGCCCGCCGGCAGAGTGGCAGACTTGTCATCCGGCAAGGCTGACACGGCCCGCGGCCGACCAGGCCGAGGCGCCCCGGCGTCCGGGGTCACCAGCGCCTCCCCCCGGCGAGAGAGAAAGCGACCGCGTGAACGAGAAGGACATGGGCACCGACCTCCAGTCGGTGCTCATCACCAAGGAAGAGATCGACGCGAAGCTGGCGGAGCTGGCCGCGAAGATCGACGCGGAGTACGCGGGCAAGGAGCTGCTGCTCGTCGGTGTCCTCAAGGGCGCCGTGATGGTCATGGCGGACCTGGCCCGTGCCCTGTCCAGCCCGGTCACCATGGACTGGATGGCGGTGTCGTCGTACGGCGCGGGCACCCAGTCCTCCGGTGTCGTCCGGATCCTCAAGGACCTCGACACCGACATCAAGGGCCGTCATGTCCTGATCGTCGAGGACATCATCGACTCCGGCCTGACCCTGTCCTGGCTGCTGTCGAACCTGGGATCGCGCGAGCCCGCGTCGATCGAGGTCTGCACGCTGCTGCGTAAGCCGGATGCCGCAAAGGTGTCGATCGACGTGAAGTGGATCGGCTTCGACATCCCGAACGAGTTCGTCGTCGGCTACGGCCTCGACTACGCCGAGAAGTACCGCAACCTGCCGTTCGTCGGCACTCTCGCGCCGCACGTCTACGGCGGCTGACGCTCCCGCGGAAGGCCCCGGCGGGGCCTTCCGTACCCCCCTTCGGGGCCCTCGCGGCCCCCGGCGCGGCCGTCCGCGGCACCCGCCGGGAAATCCGGTGGAAACCCGGTGGGAACCAACCGGCCCCTCTCGCCGTTGATGCCTGGGAGGGCGGGTTTGTCGCCGTACCGTGCGGTCACGGTTGTCAAGCTGGGGTACCTTCCGAAGAACAGTCTTTTCTCACAGCAGCATTTACCTACGGGCAGGAGGAACGGGGCGAGTCCGCCCCGTATGGATGGACGTGAAGCGATACTTCCGTGGGCCGGTCATGTGGATCGTGCTGGTCGTCCTTGCCGTGGTCGTGGTGATGCAGGTCGTCGGCTCCTCGGGCGGCTACAAGACGGTGGACACCGGCCAGGTCATTCAGGCGATCGACAAGAACCAGGTCGAACAGGTCAAGCTGACCACCGGAGACGACCAGATCATCAAGGCCGAGCTGAAGGACGGCCAGAAGATCAAGGGCAGCTCCAAGATCCAGGCGAGCTATATCGGGACCCAGGGCTCCGATCTCGCCGCGAAGCTCCAGCAGAAGTTCGAAGCCGGGGACATCTCCAAGGGCTACACCGTCTCGCCCTCGAAGCAGAGCCCGTTCGTCTCGATCCTGCTCTCGCTGCTGCCCTTCGTGCTGATCGTGCTGGTCTTCCTGTTCCTGATGAATCAGATGCAGGGCGGCGGCTCCCGGGTGATGAACTTCGGGAAGTCCAAGGCCAAGCTGATCACCAAGGACACCCCGAAGACGACCTTCGCCGATGTGGCGGGGTCCGACGAGGCCGTCGAGGAGCTCCACGAGATCAAGGAGTTCCTCCAGGAGCCGGCCAAGTTCCAGGCCGTCGGCGCCAAGATCCCCAAGGGTGTGCTGCTGTACGGCCCGCCCGGTACCGGCAAGACGCTGCTGGCCCGCGCTGTCGCCGGTGAGGCGGGCGTCCCCTTCTACTCGATCTCCGGCTCCGACTTCGTCGAGATGTTCGTCGGTGTCGGTGCCTCCCGGGTGCGCGACCTCTTCGAGCAGGCCAAGGCGAACGCCCCGGCGATCGTCTTCGTCGACGAGATCGACGCGGTTGGCCGGCACCGCGGCGCCGGCCTCGGCGGCGGCCACGACGAGCGCGAGCAGACTCTCAACCAGCTCCTCGTCGAGATGGACGGCTTCGATGTGAAGGGCGGCGTCATCCTGATCGCCGCCACCAACCGGCCCGACATCCTCGACCCGGCGCTGCTGCGCCCGGGCCGCTTCGACCGGCAGATCGCGGTCGACCGCCCCGATATGCAGGGCCGTCTGGAGATCCTCAAGGTCCACCAGAAGGGCAAGCCGGTCGCCCCGGACGTCGACCTGGGCGCGGTCGCCCGGCGCACTCCCGGCTTCACCGGTGCGGACCTCTCCAATGTGCTGAACGAGGCCGCGCTGCTCACCGCGCGCAGCGACAAGAAGCTGATCGACAACCACTCGCTCGACGAGGCCATCGACCGGGTGGTCGCGGGACCGCAGAAGCGGACCCGGATCATGTCGGACAAGGAGAAGAAGATCACCGCGTACCACGAGGGCGGACACGCCCTGGTCGCGGCGGCCTCTCCGAACGCCGACCCGGTCCACAAGATCACCATCCTGTCGCGCGGCCGGGCCCTCGGCTACACGATGGTCCTGCCGGACGAGGACAAGTACTCCACCACCCGCAACGAGATGCTCGACCAGCTGGCGTACATGCTGGGCGGGCGGGCGGCGGAGGAGCTGGTCTTCCACGACCCGACGACCGGCGCGGCCAACGACATCGAGAAGGCCACGACCACCGCCCGGGCGATGGTCACCCAGTACGGCATGACCGAGCGCCTCGGCGCGATCAAGTTCGGCGGCGACAACACCGAGCCCTTCCTGGGCCGGGAGATGGCGCACCAGCGCGACTACTCGGAAGAGGTCGCCGCGCTCGTCGACGAAGAGGTCAAGAAGCTGATCGAGACCGCGCACAACGAGGCCTGGGAGATCCTCGTCGAGAACCGAGACGTCCTCGACAACCTGGTCCTCCAGCTCCTGGAGAAGGAGACCCTCGGCAAGGAGGAGATCGCCGAGATCTTCGCGCCGATCGTCAAGCGCCCGGCCCGCCCCGCGTGGACCGGTTCCTCCCGCCGTACTCCCTCCACCCGTCCGCCGGTGCTCTCCCCCAAGGAGCTGGCACTGACGAACACCGCCGGAGCCAACGGCACCCCCGCGATCGACACCGCCAAGGCCCCCGGCCTGGAGGTCGCTCCGGAGGACCGCCCCGAGCCCAGCTGACGGCAGGGGTGAACGGGCTGTGTCGCCCGTGTCACACCCCGCCCCGGGATGGCTGCCGCGTCCCCCCAGGTTTTAGCCTGGGGGGACGCGGCATTTCGCACGCCCGTGCGGAGCAACGAGGAACGAGGCACTGATGACCGACCCGGTGACGCTGAACGGCGACGCGCATCCGATCGGCGAGTTCGACGAGAAGCGCGCCGAGAACGCGATCCGCGAGCTGCTCATCGCGGTCGGCGAGGACCCCGACCGGGAGGGACTGCTGGAGACCCCGGCGCGGGTCGCGCGGGCCTACCGCGAGATATTCGCGGGGCTCTGGCAGCAGCCGCAGGACGTTCTGACCACCACGTTCGACCTCGGTCACGACGAGATGGTCCTGGTCAAGGACATCGAGGTGATGAGCTCCTGCGAGCACCACCTGGTGCCGTTCGTGGGCGTCGCCCATGTCGGATACATCCCGTCCGCCGACGGAAAGATCACCGGCCTGTCGAAGCTGGCCCGCCTGGTCGACGTCTTCGCCCGCCGCCCCCAGGTCCAGGAGCGCCTCACCACCCAGATCGCGGACTCCCTGATGGAGATCCTCGAACCGCGGGGTGTGATCGTGGTGGTCGAGTGCGAGCACATGTGCATGACGATGCGCGGTGTCCGCAAGCCCGGCGCCAAGACCATCACCTCCGCGGTCCGCGGCCAGCTCCGCGACCCGGCGACCCGCGCGGAGGCGATGAGCCTCATCATGGCCCGGTAGCTCCCGCGGCGGGTCCCGGACCCGGCCCCTTCCGGCGTACCGGACGGGGCTCGGCCGTGCTCAGCCCACCGCGGCCTTGAGCGCCTCGTCCAGGGCCCGGTCCGCCGGGACCGGCAGGTCCGGAGCGACCCCCACGCCCTCCCAGTTGGTGCCCGTGACGGTGCTGATGGTCCGTGCCGTCGGTACCGTCACCAGAATGTGCTCGGTGACCGGGTGGCGGTCCGTGGGATGGGCACCGCCCCGGCTGGTCGCGCCGACGACCACGGCCCGGCCGTGGGCCTGGAGGGTGTAGGCGATGTCCTCGCCCGCGGAGAACGTGGCCTCGCCGGTGAGTACGTACACCGGGCGGTCCAGGTACCGCGGTGCGGGCAGGTGCCCGGCCGTCCAGAACTGGCGGGTCGTGTCCGTACCCCGGTCGTAGATGTCGTTCAGGTGTACCTGGTCGTCCGGGAAGAAGTAGCTGCACCACATGGCCGCCCCTTCCGGGGACCCGCCGAGACAGGCCCGCAGGTCCAGCACCAGCGCGGAGCTGCCCGCGACCAGCTCCATGGCCGCGCCGATCGCGCTCGCACCCTCGACGGCGGTGGCGACGCGCCGCAGCTCGACGAGCCCGACGTTCCCCTCCAGCCGCTCGACGCGACGGATCCCCTGCCCCTCCGCCCGGAGCAGCGCGCGGAACGCGGCCTCCCCTCCGTCGTCGTCCACGGGCTTCAGCGACCGCGGCTCCTCGCTCCAGAGCAGCCGCAGATGCTTGTCCGGGCAAGCCTTCTGAAGGTCACCCGTCACGACCTCGCAGAGAGCGGGCCCGTCCAGCCCCTCGTACGCTCCGGCCGCAAGACGGTCCATGATCGCGGTCGTGATGGCGGCGGTCTTCTCGGGGAAGACATAGCCCGAGCCGATCCGCTCCAGGGCCTGCTCGACTATGTGCTCGTTGGTGAAAGCCATAGCGGATCATGCTAGGCACCGGGGCCCCCTGGTCACAGGGGTTTTTCCGGGGGTGGGGCGAGCCGGCCCGGTGGTCCCCGCGCCCTCCGCTGTGCCGGGTCAGGCGGAGAAGGAGCCCCGCCCGGCGCGTGCACGAGCGGGGCTGTCACTGCCGATACCCGGCGGGTCTCGGCTACGCGGTTCCGGGGCGGGGCACGTAGGTGAACGACCGGTCCGAGGGCGACGGTCGGGGCAACGCGTAGCAGCTCCGTTTCCGACCCGGTGTCTGTATGAGTACGCGTACAAGCCCCATAGCCTGGTGAAACCCTGTCAGGCTTCGGAATGGGGTCCCTGTGGCCACGTACCTTGTCGGTTCCCGCGCCAGCAACCTCGCCAAAGCGCAGGTGCGTGAGTATCTGCGCCCCCTGCGTGAACGGCTCCCCGGGATCACCTTCATTCATCGGGTGATCCTGGAAGGGGGCGACAAGGACCGTAAGTCGGCTCTGTCCGCCGTGTCGGCTGTCAGTGGTGGATCGGCGTTCAGCAGCGAACAGGAAGCGGCGCTGGCCCGAGGCGATGTCGACGTGGTGGTCCACTCGCTGAAAGACCTTCCTACGTCGAACCCGCAGGGCCTTACCTTGCTGGCCCCGCCAGGGCGGGAAGACGTACGCGACGCCCTGTGCGGGTCCACTCTCGCGGGGCTCCGAAAAGGGGCTCGGGTCGGCACGGGGGCTCCGCGCCGTGTTGCTCAACTACTCGCCGTACGACCCGATCTCGATGTGGTGCCCATCCGGGGGAACGTCCCTCCCCGCCTCAAGAAGATCGAAACGATGGGGCTCGACGCTGTGGTTCTGGCAGTGGCGGGCCTTCGCCGGCTGGGGCTCGATGACGCCATTGGGGAAGTGTTGCCGCTCGACCTGTTCCCGCCGAGCCCCGGACAGGGCGCGCTCGGCATCCAGGTCCGGACGGACGACGATTCGGCGCCGCTCCGCGCCTTGTTGTCCACGATCGGAGATGTGGCTGCCGACGCAGCGGTCCGGGCCGAACGCACGCTGCTCGCCGAGCTTCACGGAGGGTGCAGTGTGCCCGTGGGCGCATACGGTGAGACCTTGCCCAACGGGGAACTCGCCCTCACGGGCCAGGTCACGTCACTGGACGGACGCCTCCGGGTCGCCGGGACTGTGACCGGTCCGTCCACAGAACCGGAAAAGCTCGGCGCATCCCTGGCCACTTCGCTCATCGACCAGGGAGCGCATTCGATCCTTGACCAGGTCCGGGCCGCTCTCGGCCCTAGGGAGTTTCTTTCGGATCAGGCCGGATGAGCGAGCGGGGTCTGGTGCCGTGGATCGCAAGGCGGAGGATTGAGCCACTGCGGAGCATTGGTG